>JAISPO010000014.1 GCA_031274855.1 Zoogloeaceae bacterium
GTCTACAAGAATTTCGATCCACGCGCCAAAATCATGCGCGAAACCTGCCATGAGGTTTTGAACGAACTCGGCCTGAACAATGATCCGCTGTTCAAGCTGGCGCTGGAACTGGAACGCATCGCGCTTGAAGACGAATACTTCGTCGAGAAGAAGCTCTACCCGAACGTCGACTTCTATTCCGGCATCGTTCAGCGCGCTTTGGGCATCCCGACCAAGTTGTTCACCGGCATTTTCGCCATGGCCCGCACCATCGGCTGGATTGCCCAGTGGCATGAAATGATCTCCGATCCCGAACAGAAAATCGGCAGGCCGCGCCAGCTTTATATCGGCGCCGCGCGTCGCAGCGTACCGGCGATGGATCAGCGGTAAGAGACGGCAGGGGGCGGGAGACGCCCCCCTTTTTACGCTACACCCCATGAGAGAGGTGACGAGATGATAAGACCGCAGATCGCAACTTCCTATTTGTTTGGCGCCAATGCGCCATTCATGGAAGATCTGTACGAACGCTATCTGGAAAACCCCGGCTCGGTCGAACCGGCTTGGCGCGACTATTTTGAAAAACTGGGCACCTTGCCGGGCGTGGGTCAAAGCAGCGCCCCCGATGTGTCCCATGCGCCGGTGATTGCCTCTTTCGCGCAACGCGCGAAAGAAGGCACATTGCAAGCGCCTTCGCGGGCTTCGAACCAGCAGAACGAGAAGCAGGTCAAGGTATTGCAACTCATCAATGCCTACCGTTTTCTCGGCAACCGCTGGGCGCAACTCGACCCGCTCAAGCGTCACGAGCGTCCGCATATCGTTGAACTGGATCCTTCCTATTACGGCTTTACCGAAGCCGATCTTGGCCAGCGTTTCAACTGCGGCTCGTTTGCCGCCTGTCCGGCTGAGCCGAGCCTGCGTGAAATCCTTGAAGCCCTGCGTCAGACGTATTGCGGTTCGATCGGCTCCGAGTTCATGTACCTGTCCGATATCGGTCAGAAACGCTGGCTGCAAGCCCGCCTGGAAGCGTTCCGCGCCACGCCGGCCTATGACGCGAATGAGAAAAAGCGTTTTCTGGAACGCCTGACCGCCGCGGAAACGCTGGAGCGTTATCTGCATACCCGCTATGTCGGCCAGAAGCGGTTTTCGCTTGAAGGCGGTGAGTCGCTGATTGTTGCGATGGATCAGTTGATCCGCAGCGGCGGCACGCTCGGCGTCAAGGAAATGGTCATCGGCATGGCCCACCGCGGCCGCCTCAATGTGCTGGTCAATACGCTCGGCAAGCAGCCCTCGATGCTCTTTGCCGAGTTTGAAGGCAAGAAGGCGCAGGCGCTGTCTGCCGGTGATGTCAAATATCACCTCGGTTATTCCTCCGATGTGGCCACGCCGGGCGGCCCGATTCACCTGACGCTGGCTTTCAATCCTTCGCACCTTGAAATCGTCAATCCGGTGGTTTGCGGCTCCGTCTATGCCCGTCAGGCGCGGCGCGTGACGGCGGGCGACAAGGAAGTCGTGCCGGTGCTGATTCATGGCGACGCGGCGGTGGCCGGTCAGGGCGTCAATCAGGAGATGCTCAACTTCTCCCAGACCCGCGGCTACGGCACGGGCGGCACGATGCACATTGTCGTCAACAACCAGATCGGCTTTACCACGTCCGATCCGCGCGATTCCCGCTCCTCGATTTATTGCACCGACATTTTCAAAATGGTCGAAGCGCCGATTTTCCATGTCAATGGCGACGATCCCGAAGCGGTGGCCTTCATCAGCCAGTTGGCGATGGAATTCCGTCAGGAGTTCGGCAAGGATGTGGTGGTCGACATCGTCTGTTTCCGCAAGCTCGGCCATAACGAGCAGGACGAGCCGATGGTCACTCAACCCCTGATGTACAAGAAGGTCAACGCGCATCCGGGCACCCGCAGGCTCTACGCCGACAAGCTGACCGCGCAGGAAGTTATCGGCGCTGACGACGGCGAGCGCATGATCAAGGATTACCGCGCCGCGCTCGACGAAGGGCGGTTGCTGATTGATCCGGTCATTTCGAGCAATCTGGGCAGCGACAAGACCAACTGGGCAGCGCATGTCAATGTTCCCTATACCGAAAAGTGCGACACCACGGTGCCGAAGAAGGAACTGCAACGGCTTTCCGAACGGCTGACCACAATTCCCGACAACTTTGTCCTGCATTCGCGCGTCCAGAAAATCATTGACGATCGCAAGCAAATGGGCGCGGGCAAGCTGCCGGTCGATTGGGGCATGGGCGAAAATCTGGCCTATGCGACGCTGCTGGCGGCGGGTTGCCATGTGCGCATTTCCGGCGAGGATGTCGGACGCGGCACCTTCTTCCATCGCCATGCCGCGCTGCACGACCAGAACCGCGAAAAATGGGACGAAGGCACCTGGTGGCCGCTGAAACGTCTGCAAGAAAAGCAGGGAAAGTTCCGCTGCTTCGATTCAGTGCTTTCCGAGGAAGCCGTGCTTGCCTTTGAATACGGCTTCGCCACGGCCAGCCCCAACACGATGGTGGTCTGGGAAGCGCAGTTCGGCGACTTCGCCAACGGCGCGCAGGTCGTGATCGACCAGTTCCTCAGTTCCGGCGAAGCCAAGTGGGGCCGGGGTTGCGGCTTGGTGCTGCTGCTGCCGCACGGTTACGAAGGTCAGGGGCCGGAGCATTCATCGGCCCGCATCGAGCGCTACATGCAGCTTTCCGCCGATTTCAACTGGGAAGTCTGCCAGCCTTCCAACGCGGCGCAGGTTTTCCACCTGCTGCGTCGGCAGATGCTGCGCCAGCAGCGCAAGCCGCTGGTGGTCATCACGCCCAAGTCGCTGCTGCGTCACAAGGATGCTACCAGCGCCCTCGACGATCTGGCCAATGGAACCTTCCAGACGGTGATCGGCGAAGTCGACGCGATTGACGCCAAAAAAGTCACCCGCGTCGTCACCTGCGCCGGCAAGATTTATTACGAACTGCTGGCCGCGCGGCGTGAGCAAAAAATTGGCAACGTCGCCATTCTGCGCATTGAGCAGCTTTATCCGTTCGATGATCGCCGCCTGCGCGAGGAGTTGCAGAAATACCCGAACGCCAAGGAAATCGTCTGGTGTCAGGAAGAGCCGCTCAACCAGGGGGCGTGGTACGCCAAGCACCATACCCTGCTCGGCGTGTTGGGCAAGGGGCAGACGCTCAGTGTTGTGGGGCGGCCCGCCTCGCCGTCACCGGCGGTGGGTTATGCCGCCAAACATGCGCTGCAACAGAAAGAAGTCGTGGATAACGCCTTGAATACGAAATGAGAGAGAGACCATGATTATCGACGTCAAAGTTCCGCAGTTATCCGAATCCGTCTCCGAAGCGGCGCTGGTTGCCTGGCACAAGAAAGTGGGCGAGGCCGTCTCGCGTGACGAGAATCTGATCGACATTGAAACCGACAAGGTTGTGCTGGAATTACCGGCCCCCGATACCGGCGTTCTGGTGAAGATCATCAAAAACAACGGCGAGGCCGTCGGCTCCGGCGACCTCATTGCCCAGATCGACACCGAGGCGAAAGCCAGCGTTGGCAGCACGCCGCCGGCCAAAACCGAAGCTGCGCCAGCCGCCAAAGCCGAAGTCAAACCGGCGGTCGCGCCTATGACCGGCCCGGCGGCGCGCAAGCTGATGGAAGAAAAAGGCTTGACCGCCGCCGATGTCAAAGGCACCGGCCCGAGTGGCCGCATCCTCAAGGAAGATGTCACCGGCACGGCCAAGCCCGCCGCGGCGGCAGCGTCCGCCGCGCCGCGTTCCGCCGCAGCGCCCAAGGCTGCCTTGCCGCAGCCCGCTGTCATTGCGGCTGATGACATCGTGGCCGACCGCCCCGAACAGCGCGTGCCAATGTCGCGCTTGCGCGCCCGCATCGCCGAGCGTCTGGTCGAGTCGCAATCCACCAACGCCATCCTCACCACTTTCAACGAGGTGAACATGGCCGGCGTGATGGAACTGCGCAACAAGTACAAGGACAAGTTCGAAAAAGAGCATGGCGTCAAGCTCGGCTTCATGAGCTTTTTCGTCAAGGCGGCCGTTCATGCCCTCAAGCGGTATCCGATTCTCAACGCCTCGATTGATGGCGCGGATATCGTCTACCATGGCTACTTCGATATCGGCATTGCCGTCGGCTCGCCGCGCGGTCTGGTCGTGCCCATCCTGCGCGATGCCGACCAGTTGACCCTCGCCCAAATCGAACAGAAAATCGCCGAGTTCGGCGCCAAGGCCAAAGACGGAAAGCTGACGCTCGAAGAACTAACCGGCGGCACTTTCTCGATCAGCAACGGCGGTGTGTTCGGTTCCATGTTGTCCACGCCCATCATCAATCCGCCGCAATCGGCGATTCTCGGCATCCATGCCACCAAGGATCGCCCCGTCGTCGAAAACGGCCAGATCGTCATTCGCCCGATCAACTATCTGGCGATGAGCTACGACCACCGCATCATTGATGGCCGCGAAGCGGTCCTGGGCCTTGTCGCCATGAAAGAAGCCCTCGAAGATCCGGCGCGCTTGCTGTTCGACATTTGATGCCCGCATACATCCAGAAGACGTAAAATCCTGATATTCGTCATTTCCCCTCGCCCCGCTTGCGGGGAGAGGGGCGACCGCTTCCGCGGGAATGACAAAAAACTGGACGCACCGCTTGCCCGTATGAACCAACAGCAACCACAAGAGCAGAAAGCTCCCGCCGAAGGACGGTTCGATGGGCCTATGGTTGTAATCATAATGCTCTTGCTTTCATCCACCTTCCTCGTTATGGATTTGAGGCAGATTGCATATGATCGAATATGTGTGTCGGGTTGGGGCGGTTACAGCGCAGGTAGCGAAATTTACTTGGCAATAATTATATTTTTTGTGCTGGCAATGGTGACTGTGGGCGTGTTATTCGGCTGGCTCATAAAGCGTAGCGCCTCATTGCTCATGGTGGCATTCGCGCTGATTCTCACCGCAGCTCCAGTCCGTTTCCTGCTTCAAGACTACGAACGCTATCCTTTAATTTCCCCTGCCGAAATACTGCAATGCCAATCCCCCCAGCCCGCCAAGACGGGCGTTTCTGAAACTACTGCTGGAGAAATCCCCCAATGAGCAAATCATTCGATGTCCTCGTTATCGGCGGCGGCCCGGGCGGTTATGTGGCTGCCATTCGCGCTGCCCAACTCGGTTTTTCAACCGCCTGTGTCGAGAAGGAAGCCTATGCCGACCCGAA
>JAISPO010000137.1 GCA_031274855.1 Zoogloeaceae bacterium
TCGGCGCCCGCGACGCGCCCCGCGTTTGTCGCGGCTTGCAAGATTTTCGGCTGCCAGATTTCGCTGCCGCGCAAGATTAACCTGATCAGCATTGAAGCCTCCGGGCTTTCGCCGGACGAAAAGCAGTCCGGCGTCCTGCATTTGTCGGCGCAACTGCGCAATCGGGCATCTCATGCCCAGGCTTGGCCTCATCTCGAAATCACGCTGACCGATGCGCATGAGCGCCTGCTGTTGCGCCGCACATTGACGCCCGCCGAGTTCCTGCCCGCCGGTGTCGAGTCGGGCAAAGGTTTTCCGGCGCGCAGCGAGCAGGCCATCCAACTAACGCTCACGACCGACATTCCCGCGGTCGGCTACCGCCTTTACATTTTCCATCCCTGACCTGTTACTCCCGATGAAAACACTGATCTGCGGCTCGCTCGCTTACGACACCATCATGGTCTTCCGTGACCAGTTCAAAAATCACATCCTGCCCGAGCAGATTCACATCCTCAATGTCGCGTTTCTGGTGCCCGACATGCGCCGCGAATACGGCGGCTGCGCAGGCAACATCGCCTACAACCTGCGCCTGCTCGGCGGCAATCCGCTTATCATGGCCACCGTCGGCGACGACGGCAATCTCTACATGCAGCGTCTGGCGCAACTCAATCTTGATGCCACCCATGTCCGTCAAGTTGCCGGCACCTACACGGCGCAGGCTTTCATCACCACCGACCTCGACGACAACCAGTTGACCGCCTTCCATCCGGGGGCGATGAATCACTCGCACGAAAACGATGTGCAAGCGGCGCAAGGCATCAAGCTCGGCATGGTCTCGCCCGATGGCCGCGAAGGCATGTTGACCCACGCCCGCCAGTTCGCTGACGCCGGTATCCCTTTCGTTTTCGATCCGGGTCAGGGGCTGCCGATGTTCTCCGGCGAAGAACTGCTGGATTTCCTGCGGCTGGCGACTTGGTGCACCGTGAACGACTACGAAGCCAAACTGCTCGCGGAACGCACGGGCCGCAGTCTCGAAGAACTGGCGCATGAGGTAAAGGCGCTCATCGTGACGCAGGGTGCCAATGGCTCCGAAATCCATGCCGATGGCCAGCGCATTTTCATTCCCAGCGTGCCGCCATCAGCCGTCGTCGACCCCACGGGTTGCGGCGACGCCTATCGCGCCGGACTAATCTATGGCATCGGCCAAGGCTGGGACTGGGAAAAGACAGGCCGCCTCGCCTCGCTGATGGGCGCGATCAAAATCGCCTATCGCGGCGGCCAGAACCACAAGCCCAACCGCGCGCAAATCGCCGAACAATTCCTCAAGGCCTACGGAGAAACGCTCTAGCTGCACGGATTTCGCGGCTACGCGCGGAATGACAACCTCAGGTTTTGGCCCTCCCTTTCAAGGGGAGGGTTCGGGTGGGGATGGGGTTCATTCAGCCGCTCTCAGAAAAATAAAAGCGGTGCTTACTCCCAACCCTTCGGTTCCACCTGTCGCGCGCAGGGTAGTTGAAATACCTGTTGATCTTCAAGGCGTACTGCCGTGAGGTAGCCGCCCCACAGGCAGCCTGTGTCGAGCGCCAGCAGGTTGCGCTGCCGCCGGAAGCCCAGGGCCGACCAGTGGCCGCAGATGAGATGATGATCCGCGCTTTTGCGATGGGGTACGTCGAACCAGGGCAGGTAGCCTGCCGGACCGTGATCGGGCGGGCCTTTGGCGCCCGGCGCGCGGAATTCCATTACGCCTTCGGGCGTGCAAAAACGCATCCGCGTCATGGCGTTGACGATGACGCGCAGGCGATCCCAGCCGGTCAGATCGTCGCGCCAAGCGTTCGGCTCCGACCCCCACATGTGGGCGAGAAAATCGCGGTAGTTGGGCGCGGTCAGCGCCGCGCTGACTTCCTGCGCCAGCGCGGCGGCTTGCGCGATATCCCATTGCGGCAGCAGACCGGCATGGACGAGCGCGAATTCGCCTTCGACATGCAAGAGCGGGCAGGCGCGCAGCCACGCGATCAATTCGTCGCGGTCGGGCGCTGCCAGCACTTCCGCCAGCGTATCTTCGCGGCTGGTCTTGCCGTAGCCCGCCGACTGCATGACCAGGTGCAGGTCGTGATTGCCGAGCACGGTAACGGCCCGCTCGCCCAGCCCCTTGACGAAACGCAGCACGGCCAGCGAATCCTTGCCGCGATTGACGAGATCGCCGACCAGCCATAAACGGTCGCGCGACGGCGAGAAGCCCAAGCGATCGAGCAGCCCGATCAACTCGGCGTAACAGCCTTGAATATCGCCGATGGCGTAGGTGGCCACGAATTCAGTTCACGCGGTAATAATCGCGGTACCAATCGACGAAGCGGCGGATGCCTTCGGCCAGCGGCGTCGAGGGCGCAAACCCCGTTGCGGCCCGCAGCCGCGCGGTTTCGGCGTAAGTGACCGGCACGTCGCCGTCCTGCATCGGCAGGAAGTTGTAGCGGGCCTTGCGGCCCAGCGCCTGTTCCAGCGTGCCGATGAATTCCATCAAGCCGACCGGCTGGTGATTGCCGATGTTGAAGAGCGCGTGCGGCGTCTCGCCGCCCGCCGCGGCCGGCGGCCTGTCGAGGACGCGCATCACGCCTTCGGCAATATCGTCGACGTAGGTAAAGTCGCGCTCCAGCTTGCCGTGATTGAAAACGTCAATCGGCTTGTCCGCCAGAATGTTCCGCGTGAAGCTGAAATAAGCCATGTCGGGCCGGCCCCACGGCCCATAAACGGTGAAGAAGCGCAGGCCGGTCGCGGGCAGCGCGTACAGGTGGCTGTAAGAGTAGGCCATCAACTCGTTGGCCTTCTTGGTCGCGGCATAGAGGCTGACCGGATGATCGACGTTGTCATCTTCCGCGAAGGGAATTTTCCGGTTGCCGCCATAGACGCTGGAACTCGATGCGTAAAGCAGATGGCTGACTTCGCTCTGGCGGCAGCCTTCGATCACATTGACGAAGCCGAGCAAATTGCTGTCGGCATAGGCGAACGGATTTTTCAGCGAGTAGCGCACACCCGCCTGCGCGGCCAGATGAATGACGGCTTCGGGGCGCTCCTGCCGGAACAATGCGGCCATGCCTTCGCGGTCGGCGAGGTCGAGTTTGATGAAGCGGAAATTTGGCGCAGGCGCAAGGCGGGCCAGCCGCGCCTCTTTGAGCGTCACATCGTAGTAGGCATTGAGATTGTCGATGCCCACCACCGCATCGCCCCGCGCCAGCAGGCGTTCCGCCACATACATGCCGATGAAGCCTGCCGCGCCGGTGATCAGAATCTTCATTTGCGCCCCTTGAGGATGGCGCGCATTTTCGCATATTTCATATGGCTGTTCCGGCAGCCGATCAGGATGTGCCTCAGACCGGCAAGCCCGTCGAGAAAGCCCAGCCGCGCAAAATAGAACTTGATGAAGCGCACGATGGGCGAGAGCAGCAGGCGCATGAGCGTAGCCCGCTGGCCATTTGCCAGCGCCGCTTCAGCGGCCAGCGTGGTGTAGCGATCCTGCTTGGCCAGATAATGCGCCAGCGTTTCCGCCGAGTCGTGCAGCAGGTCGCCCGCCAACGCGCCTACCGGCGTTGCGGTCAGCACCTTTTCGTGTACGGCATCGTCCGACCAGCGCGCGTGACGGCGATCGAACAGGCGCAGACTCCAATCGGGATAGCCTTCGCCATGACGCAGGTAGCGGCCCATGAAACGGTTGCAGCGCGGAAAGCGGTAGGCATGAAAAGCGGGCGCGGCCAATGCGTCCAGAATGGCGGCGCGTAAAGTTTCGCTGACCCGCTCATCGGCATCGACACAGAGCACCCAGTCATTGCGCGCCTGCCCAACGGCAAACTGCTTTTGCGGGCCGAAGCCGAGCCAGGGCTGCTCAATCACACGCGCATGGTGGCGGCGCGCCAACTCCTGCGTGCCGTCCGCGCTGCCGGAATCCACCACCACAATTTCATCGCAGAACGACAGCGATGCCAAACAGGGGCCGAGTTGCGACGCGGCATCGCGGGTGATGAGAACGGCAGAGAGTGGCGGTGACGGCATGGGAGCATCGTTATAATCGGCAGGATTCAAATTCTACCGGCTGGCGCGTGCGTATTCTTCTCGTCAAAACTTCTTCGCTCGGCGATGTGGTGCACAACCTGCCCGTGGCGACAGACATTATGCGGCGCTTTGCTGGCGCGGAGATCGACTGGGCTGTCGAAGAAAGTTTCGCCGAGTTGCCGCGCCTGCATCCTGCCATCCGGCGCGTGATTCCCGTCGCGCTGCGCCGCTGGCGCAAATCGCTCTGGTCTCCGGCCACCTGGCGCGAGATCGGCGATTTCAAACGCGCCATCAAAGCCGATGCCTACGATGCTGTCATCGACACGCAGGGCCTGCTGAAAAGCGCATTGATTGCGCGGGAAGCGCGAGGGCCGCGCATCGGCCATGACCGCGGCAGCGCCCGCGAGCCTGTCGCAGCCCGCTTCTACGACCGGCAGTTTGCCGTGCCGCGCGCGTTGCACGCCGTGCAACGCAATCGCCTGCTGGCGGCGGAGGCGCTCGGCTATGTTCCGTCCGCCGAAATCGACTATGGCATCAGCGCCCGCCCACTGACTGCCGATTGGCTGCCGCAGGGCGATTACGCCGTGCTGCTGACCGCCACCAGCCGCGCCGAAAAAGAATGGCCCGAAGCTGATTGGCAGACGCTAGGCAAAGCATTGACCGCCGCCGGTCTGCATTGCGTTTTGCCCAGCGGCAGCGCCAGGGAACGCGAACGGGCTACGCGGCTCGCCGCCGGTCTCGGCGATTGCGGCATCGCCGCGCCTGCGCTCAATCTGACCGAGCTTGCCGGTTTGCTGGCGGGCGCCCGTGTTGTCATCGGCGTCGACACCGGCCTTATTCATCTTGCCGCCGCACTCGGTCGCCCCGCCATCGCGCTCTATTGCGGCTCTGACCCCGCGCTGACCGGCGTGCTGGCCGGCAATGACGCCATCAATCTCGGCGCAACCGGCGCTCCGCCCAAGGCGGACGCGGTAGTATGCCAAGCTCTGGATAGCTTGCGCCGATGAACCGCTTTTTCTATTCGATCCTCACTTTCGCCCTGCTGCCCTGGGCGCTGCTGCATCTGCTCTGGCGCAGCCGCCGCCAGCCGGAATATCTGCGGCATTGGGGCGAGCGTTTCGGCTTTTACCGCCTGCCGCCCGCAACGCGCGCGATCTGGATCCATGCTGTGTCGGTCGGCGAAACCCGCGCCGCGCAACCGCTGGTCGCCGCCTTGCAAGCGCGTTATCCCGAACACCGCATCCTGTTCAGCCACATGACGCCCACGGGCCGCGAGACTTCCGCAGCCCTGTTCGGCGATCAGGTCGACCACGTCTACCTGCCTTACGACACGCCTTGGGCGGTCGCCCGTTTCCTTGCCCGCTTCCGGCCTGAACTCGGCCTCGTCATGGAAACCGAGTTGTGGCCCAATCTGGTCGCGGCTTGCCGCATCAGGCGGATTCCGCTTGCGCTCATCAACGCCCGGCTGTCGGCCCGATCCGCCCGCCGTTATGCTTATCTGTCTACGCTCTCGAAGCAAACCCTGTGCAACCTGACGGCCATCGCCGCGCAAGGCGAGGACGACGCGCAACGCCTGTGGCAAATCGGCGCGGCCGAAGTCGCCGTGCTCGGCAACATGAAATTCGATATCGAGCCGCCTGCCGCCCAGTTGCAAACCGGCGCCGAACTGTGGGCCGCCCTGCAAGGCCGTCCCATGTTCCTGTGCGCCAGCACCCGCGAAGGCGAAGAAGCCCTGCTGCTCGACGCATGGCCGAAAGACTGCCCGATTCTGCTGGCCATCGTGCCGCGCCATCCGCAACGATTCAATGAAGTCGCCGCCCTCATCGCGGCCAGAGGCTTCACCCTGTGCCGCCGTTCGGCCAACGCATCATTGCGCCCCGATACGCAAGTCTGGCTTGGCGACAGCATGGGCGAATTGTTCGCCTGGTACGCCGCTGCCGATGTCGCCTTCATCGGCGGCAGCCTGCTCGATTACGGCAGCCAGAATCTGATCGAAGCCTGCGCAGTCGGCACGCCCGCGCTGATCGGCCCCTCGACCTTCAATTTCGCCGAAGCCGCCCGCGCCGCAATCGCAGCCGGCGCCGCCTGCCAGGTCACCGACGCCGCAAGCACAATACGCACGGCGCTTGCGCTGATCGACGACCCCGCGCGCCGCGCCGCCATGTCCAAATTCGGCCGCGCCTTCGCCACCCGCCACCGCGGCGCCACCGCCCGTACCCTGATGCTGATCGACCGGCTTATGCCGGAAAAACCTTAGGCTTTAACG
>JAISPO010000006.1 GCA_031274855.1 Zoogloeaceae bacterium
CCCGTATAATACGTTTTTGGCAGCGAGGATAAAAGCATGCGATTGATCCAGAAGGCGCTGACGTTTGATGACGTCCTCCTGGTCCCCGCCCACTCGACTATCCTGCCCAGGGATGTCAGTCTGGCGACCCAACTGACCCGCAATATCCGGCTCAACATGCCGCTGGTGTCCGCCGCGATGGATACCGTGACCGAAGCGCGCTTGGCGATTGCCATCGCGCAGGAAGGCGGCATCGGCATTGTCCATAAAAACCTCAATCCCAAGGCTCAGGCGGCGGAAGTGGCCAAGGTCAAGCGTTTTGAGTCCGGCGTGTTGAAAGACCCGATCATTATTCCGCCGACCATGACGGTGCGCGAGGTGCTGGCCCTGACGCGGGCGCATCGCATTTCCGGCCTGCCGGTGATCGAGGATGGCAAGGTGGTTGGCATTGTTACCAACCGCGATTTACGTTTTGAAACGCGCCTCGATGAGCAGGTCGGCAACATCATGACGCCGCGTGAGCGGCTGGTGACGGTGCGCGAGGGCGCTTCGACGGATGAGGCCAAGGCCTTGATGCACAAGCATCGGCTGGAGCGCGTGCTGGTCATCAACGCCGCTTTCGAGTTGCGCGGCCTGATGACGGTCAAAGATATCCTCAAGGCCAGCGAGTATCCGAACGCGGCCAAGGACAGCCATGGCCGCTTGCGCGTCGGCGCTGCTGTCGGCACCGGCGAAGGCACTGAGGAGCGCGTAACCTTGCTGGCTGAGGCGGGCGTGGATGTGATTGTCGTCGATACCGCGCACGGTCATTCTCAGGGCGTGCTTTCGCGTGTCGAATGGGTCAAGAAGACGTTTCCGCACATTGAAGTGGTCGGCGGCAATATCGCCACCGGCGCGGCGGCAAAGGCGCTCGTTGAGCATGGCGCGGATGGCGTCAAGGTCGGCATCGGCCCAGGCTCGATCTGTACGACGCGCATCGTCGCCGGTGTCGGCGTGCCGCAGGTTTCCGCTGTGGGCAATGTGGCGGCGGCGCTGGCCGGTACCGGCGTACCGCTGATCGCCGATGGCGGCATCCGTTATTCGGGCGATATTTCCAAGGCCATCGCGGCCGGCGCCAGTACCGTCATGCTTGGTGGCCTGTTCGCGGGTACCGAGGAGGCCCCCGGCGAAACCGTGCTGTACCAGGGGCGCTCTTACAAATCCTACCGTGGCATGGGCAGTCTGGGCGCGATGAAAGACGGCGCGGCTGACCGCTATTTCCAGGAGTCCGACGCCAACATCGAAAAGCTGGTGCCTGAAGGCATCGAAGGCCGCGTTCCCTACAAGGGGCCGGTTACCGCCGTCATTCATCAATTGCTGGGCGGCTTGCGCTCGTCGATGGGCTATGTCGGTTGCAGCACCATCGAGCAAATGCGTTCCAAGGCTGAGTTCGTGGAAATCACCTCGGCAGGCATGCGGGAATCCCATGTGCATGACGTGCAAATCACCAAGGAAGCGCCGAACTACCATGTGGAGTAGTTACTAGTTGCTAGTTATTAGTCGCTAGTTGTTAGTCGCTAGTTGTTAGTCGCTAGTTGTTAGTGGGGAGTGAGGTGTGTCGGGTTATCGGGATCTGAAGGTTTGGCAGGCTGCAATGCAATTGGCGGAAGCGGCTTATCGGTTGAGCGCAGCATTCCCGAAACATGAAGTTTACGGACTGGTCAGCCAGATTCGGCGTTCGGCTGTTTCGGTGCCATCAAATATCGCAGAGGGCCATGGGAGAAACTCCCTCAAGGAGTTTGTTTATTTTTTGGGTGTGGCATTGGGTTCACTGGCTGAACTCGAAACACAACTCATGCTCTCTTGTCAGGTAGGTTATTTAAAACAGGAGGCCATCAATGCTATTCTCCAAATTTCCGATGAGACAGGGAAAATGATCCGAGGCCTTCAAAAATCCCTAACCTCAACTACCAACTAGCAACTACCAACTAGCAACTACCAACTAATGACTACTCACCAGAAAATCCTCATTTTAGATTTCGGTTCACAAGTCACGCAGTTAATCGCGCGCCGCGTGCGCGATGCGCATGTGTATTGTGAAGTCCACCCCTGCGACGTGAGCGACCAATGGGTGCGCGAGTACGCGCAGGACGGGATGCTCAAGGGCGTGATCCTTTCGGGCAGCCATGCCAGCGTTTATGAAGAAAGCACCGACAAGGCGCCGCAAGCCGTGTTCGAGCTGGGCGTGCCGGTGCTGGGCATCTGCTACGGGATGCAGACGATGGCGCATCAACTGGGCGGCAAGGTCGAAAGCGGTCATCAGCGCGAATTCGGTTTCGCGCAAGTGCGCGCGCATGGGCATACCGCGCTGCTCAAGGACATTGCCGACGTTATCACGCTTGAAGGCAACGGCCTGCTGAAAGTCTGGATGAGTCACGGCGACAAAGTGACTGAACTGCCCGCAGGCTTCAAGCTGATGGCTTCAACCGACACATGCCCGATTGCCGGCATGGCCGACGAAGCGCGGCGTTTTTACGGCGTGCAGTTCCATCCTGAAGTCACGCACACCGCGCAGGGCAGGACGATCCTCGAACGCTTCGTACTCGGCATCTGCGGCGCGAAGCCCGATTGGGTGATGTGCGACCATATCGCCGAGGCGGTCGAGGCGATTCGCCATCAAGTCGGCGACGAGGAGGTGATTCTCGGCCTGTCGGGCGGCGTCGATTCCTCAGTGACTGCGGCGCTGATCCATCGCGCCATCGGCGATCAACTCACTTGCGTGTTCGTCGATCACGGCCTGTTGCGCCTCAACGAAGGCAACATGGTGATGGACATGTTCGCCGGACAATTACATGCCAAAGTGGTTCGCGTCGATGCCAGCGAATTGTTCCTCGGCAAGCTCGCAGGCGTCACCGACCCCGAAGCCAAACGCAAAATCATCGGCGGCGAATTCATTACCGTTTTCAAACAGGAAGCCGCCAAGCTCGTCGGCGCGGGCGGTGCCAAGGGCGCGAAGTGGCTGGCGCAAGGCACCATCTATCCTGACGTGATCGAATCGGGCGGCTCCAATACGCACGGCAAAAAAGCCGTTACCATCAAAAGCCATCACAACGTTGGCGGCCTGCCTGAGCAACTCGGTCTCAAGCTGCTGGAACCGCTGCGCGATTTGTTCAAGGACGAAGTGCGCGAACTTGGGCTGGCGCTCGGCCTGCCGCCCGCAATCGTGCATCGCCACCCCTTCCCCGGCCCGGGCTTGGGCGTGCGCATCCTCGGCGAAGTCAAAAAGGAATACGCCGATCTCCTGCGCCGCGCCGATGCCATTTTCATCGAAGAACTGCGCAACACCCTCGATCCGGCGACCGGCAAAAACTGGTATGACCTCACCAG
>JAISPO010000007.1 GCA_031274855.1 Zoogloeaceae bacterium
GGCCGCCCCTATGGCGTATGCGTTCACCCCTTTAACCCGCGGGCTGTGGTGACCCTGTGGGCGCTTCTCCGCCTGCCGCGTCCCGATCTGGTGGTAATTCCCGCCGAGAACCGCTATTCCCTGCTGGCCCGCGCCTTGGGCGGGCGCTGGATCGTCGCCTTTGAAGGCGATAGTCCCGCTTGGAAAAACTGGCTGGTGGATGAGTTGCGTCCCTATCCGGCCACCCCCACTGCTTGGCCGGACATGGCCGCAACCCTCATCGACGGACCGCCGCCGCCACCCTTCCGTGTTGCCGAGTGGCCGGTTCCGCCGTGCCGTCCGTTCGATCTGCTGCCAATGAGTAACCCCATCCCCACCCCAGCCCTCCCCTTGAAGGGGAGGGAGAGTTTGAGGTTTGATCTTCCCTTGGAGGGGAGAGAGCAAATTGGTCCCTATTGTGTTTTGCATGTGGGCGCGAGTTCGCCCCTGCGCCATTGGATTCCGGCCAACTGGCGGGCCGTGGCGGACTGGCTGCATGGTCAGGGTTATCACATCATCTGGAGCGGGGGCAAGGGCGAGGAAGATCTGGTGCGCCAATGCGACCCCGAGGGCCGTTATCCCTCCTGTGCCGGCCAACTCGATCTGGCGCAACTGTGGCATTTGCTGGCCCATGCCGCCCTGCTGGTTTCGCCCGACACCGGCGTCGCCCATCTGGGCAAAGTTACGGATGTTCCCTGTGTTACCCTGTTCGGCCCCGGCTCGGCACTGATTTACGGCCCCAACCGCTTCTGGGCCAGCCACCGCTACCGCGCAGTGACCATGGACACCTTCCCCTGCCGCGATGCACGCATGCTCTTCGAACGTACCTTTGTCCCTTGGGTACGCAATTGCAGCCACCCGCCGTCCCAATGCCCCTCGTTCCCCTCGCCGCGTTGCATGTCAGCCTTGACCGTGGAGATGGTACAGTCGGCCTGCCGTGAAGTTCTCGCCATCGCACAACCAATACACTAGCCCCATGCCTCCAGCCCCTTCTTTCAGCCTGACAGAGCGCCTCCTGATTGGGCTTGCCTGCGCCCTGACCTTCGTCTGGTCGATGCCGCATCTGGTCGCATTACGCAACACGCTATCCCTGTTGCTATTGGTCATGGTTGTTTGGCAAACGCTTGCCGCGCGATCCACGGGCAGAACGGCAATACTCTCCGAATCGCCCCGCGTCGCCGTGTTCCTTTATGGCGGATTAACGCTGTGGATCCTGTTTCAAGCCGGCATATGGGGATTCGATCCGGCGGACGATTACAAGGAAATTTGGGGCCAGTGGATACGCAGCGGCCTGACCGGTCTGGCTGGTGTGTTGCTCGCCATGACGATCATGCGCAATTCCCCGCAGGCTGGCGCCCGGTTGGCTTTCGCCCTGCTGGCAACGCTGGCGGTCATGCTGACGCTGCACGACGCGGATACCCTCTGGCGCTGGCTGCAAGAGGGGCAATTCCCCTTTCAACAAACACGGATTGTCGAAAACCGGACGGTGCTGAGTTACGTTACCAACCTGCTATTGGCCTTTCTGTGCGCCGAAACGGTAGTGCGTCTGCTCTATCGCCACGCTTATTTGCCGATTTCCGCTGCTGGTCTGGTTGCGCTTTTTGGCCTCAGCCTGTTCTGTACCTACACGCTTGGCACCCGCAACGGCACCATCGGCGTTCTCGGCCTGCTAGCCTCGTCCACCTTCGTGGTCTGGTTCGCCAAGCGCAAGGCAGTTGATGTGAAGCTGCAAGCCGGAGTACTTGCTGTCATGCTGGCCGGCATTGCCGGCTTCGGCTGGATCACCTACCAATCCGACCCTCGCTGGCAAACCTTTCAGGCCACGGTCGCAGTCGCTTGGGATACAGAGCATCAAGCGGCATGGAGAGATTCGGAATTACCCTATCCACTCTTGCCAGACGGCGCGCGGGCAGAAGAATCAGCCTATTTGCGTCTGGCTTGGGGCAAAGCAGCCACGCAAGCCATCATCGCTCACCCCTTGGGCGTCGGCTTCAACCGTTCGGCCTTTCGCCAAGCCATGCGCGAAGTCCATCCCGATTACCGCTCCACCACGCATTGCCACAGCGGTATTCTTGATTTCACCTTGGGTGTCGGCCTACCCGGCTTGGCCCTGTGGCTGACCTTTCTGACTGTCCTTGGCATACACGGCTGGCGCGCTTTTTTTGTTCGGGAAAATCCGGCAGGGCTGCTCCTGCTCTTCGTAGTCGCCGGCTATTTCAGCCGCAGTCTGGTCGACAGCAATATCCGCGATCACATGCTGGAACAGTTCATGTTTCTGGCAGGCATGCTGGCAATGCTAGCGTCTGAGGATCAGGGTTCACCCGTACCCTGAGTCATGTACCCTGTTCTCAAACAGACATTCCATCGCGATGTTTTTCAGCGGGCAGAAATCCTGAAGCGGCGGGAGTGCCATAGTGGAACCGGTGGCATTGCGTACCGCCAGTTCGATGCAATCACCGCGCAGACATTGATCCACCGCACAATTTGAATCACCCAAGGCGCTCAGGCGGATTCTGCGGACAGCGGGCTGTTTCGGCAGTACGGCATCATCAGGATGGCTCTGGCCGAAGAATACGGTAGCGGGCATGCCCATCGCCAGCGCGATGTGTAACGGACCAGTATCGGTGCCAAAATAATGGGCGCTGGCGGCAAACCGCTCAATCAGGGCATCCAGCGTATGAAAGAGAAATATCTCTGCACCACTGGCATCGGCATCCCGCAGCAAGGCCAGTTCCGCTTCGTTGCGGACCGTTATCAGAATTCTGCGCCCGGGATGCTCGCGGGCCGCCAGTGCCAGCACTTGCCGCAGCGCAGCGGGAGTAAAGCAACGCCGCTCCTCGTCGGAAACCGGACAAACCACCACGTAATCCGGTTGCCGCGCCGCTCGCTTTGCCATGAGTAGCGGAAACGCCAGTTGCCGAGGGAATTCCAGCCCGGGATCCAGCATCTTTAACGCCAGCCACGCCGGATAGTAATGCCCCTTGTCGCTGCCATCACCGATAACGTACTCCATGTTCGGCACCCGAATTAACGGGTTTGAGGAAATTTTCCGCCGCGCAGGAATCAGGCGGCACAACTTCTCGGTTTTTTGGCCATAGCCCTTGAGCAGCAGCAAGGCGTCGAAACAGCGGACAAACAGGCGCAGCCCCAGACAGTAAAGGGTGGCCTGTGCCGAACTACGGTAACGGACGACCCGCACATTCGGCGTGGCGGGATAAAGCAGCGTGTAGGGATTGCGCGCCAGCAGGACGATCTGCGTCTCCGGATTACGCCGCGCAAATTCCTGCAAGCTGGCGAAGGCGAACACTGATTCGCCCAGCTTGTCCCGCACCATTACGAATAGTCTTTTCATGGTTAACGATATCTCATTCAAGTTTGTCACGCGCCGCATCCTCGGCGGCGCGTTTGGCGTCCTTCTCGGCGATTTCGCGCCGCTTGAGTTCGCGGTCGATGGCGTGGGCGCGGCTTTCGAGGCGGGATGCTTTCAGCTTTTCGTCGCGGTAGGCTTGTCCTGCGTCTTCCAGACAACTCGAAACCAGAAATTTCTTCCAGCAGGCGTTCTGGGCATTCGCATGTTCAATTTCGGCAGCGGCGCGGATATCGCGCGCCTCCTCGCGCAGACTGGCTGCCTGCGCCTTGAGCGTGTCCGGATCGCCGGTGGGAGTGATCGCGCTGTCCGGCGCTTGGGCTTGAGCAGTCAGCGCGAAAACAGTCAGGGTTAGCAATGTGAGAGGCGTTTTCATGTTCAAATGTTAACGCATGATCCAACTACGCAACCTTACGCTGACTCGCGGCGTTCAGCCGCTGTTCGAAAACGCCTCGCTGCAACTCCATCCGGGATGGCGCGTCGGCCTGACCGGCGCCAATGGCAGCGGCAAATCTTCGTTCTTTGCCTTGCTGCGCGGCGAGCTGCACGCCGAAGCGGGCGATCTGGAAATACCGGCGAGCTGGGCGGTTGCCCATGTCAGCCAGGAAACGCCGGCCTTGCCGGATGCCGCGCTGGATTTCATTCTCGCTGGCGATACCGAGTTGCGCGCCATCGAGCGGCAACTGGCCGAGGCCGAGGCGCGGCACGAAGGCGAGCGCATCGCCCTGCTGCATGGGCGCTTGCAGGAAATCGGCGGCTATGCGGCCCGCGCCCGCGCGGCGGAATTGCTGCACGGGCTTGGCTTTGCCGATGCCGATTTCGTCCGGCCTGTGGCCGATTTCTCCGGCGGCTGGCGCGTCCGGCTGAACCTTGCCCGCGCGCTGATGGCGCGTTCGGACCTGCTGCTGCTCGATGAGCCGACCAATCACCTCGACCTCGATGCCGTACTCTGGCTGGAAAGCTGGCTGAAAAGTTACGCCGGTACGCTGCTGCTGATTTCGCACGACCGCGATTTTCTCGACGCCGTCGTTGGCCGCATCCTGCACATCGAAGGACGGCGCATGACGCTTTACGCGGGCAACTACTCGACTTGCGAGCGGGCGCGGGCCGAGCGCCTCGCCGGACAACAGGCGATGTACGAAAAGCAGCAGCGCGAGACTGCCGCCCTTCACGCCTTCATCGACCGCTTCCGCGCCAAGGCGACCAAGGCGCGGCAAGCGCAAAGCCGCCTGAAGGCGCTGGCGCGCATGGAGGAAATTGCGCCGGCGCATGTCGATACGCCCTTCTCGTTCCGCTTCGCCACGCCTGCGGGCATCTCCGACCCGCTGTTGCAACTCGATCAGGCGGCGGCGGGCTATGCCGATACGCCGGTGCTGACAGGCGTCAACCTCACCCTGCGGCCCGGCAGCCGCGCCGGCCTGCTTGGCCGCAACGGCGCGGGCAAATCAACGCTGGTCAAACTGCTGGCGGGCGAATTGCGGCCGATGGCGGGCAAGCGCCACGCAGGCCGCAATCTGACGATAGGCTACTTCGCCCAGCACCAGCTTGAACAGTTGCGGCCCAACGAATCGCCCTTGCGCCACCTCATACGCGCCGAACCGGAAACGCGCGAACAGGAACTGCGCGACTATCTGGGCGGCTTCGACTTTCACGGCGACATGGTCAACGCCGCCTGCGGCCACTTCTCCGGTGGCGAAAAAGCCAGACTCGCGCTGGCCCTGCTGATCCGCCAACGGCCCAATCTGCTGCTGCTCGACGAGCCGACCAACCATCTCGATCTCGAAATGCGCGAAGCCCTGACGCTGGCCCTGCAAGAGACCGAAGCAGCCGTCGTCGTCGTCTCGCACGACCGTCATCTGCTGCGCACCACCTGCGACGAACTCTGGCTGATTGACGCTGGCTGCGCAGTCCCTTTCGACGGTGATCTCGACGACTACGCCGTCTGGCTCGCCCAGCAACGCGCCGCGATCCGCAACGCCGACTCAAACAAGGCCGCCGAAAAAGAAGCCCGCAAAGAAGCGCGGCTGGCCGCGGAAGCCGATAAAAAATCCGCCCAAGCCACCCGCCGCGCCCTGACTAAAGAAGTCGAAAAACTGGAAAAACAACTCGCCGCTTGGCAAGCTGAAAAAAACCAGCTCGATGCCCAACTCGCCGACCCTGCCCTCTACGCCGAAGCCAGCCGCGGCCAACTCGCAACCCTGCTCAAACGGCAAGCGGAACTCACCATCCTCATCGACCCCGCCGAACTGCGCTGGCTGGAGCTACAGGAGACAGGGTACAGGTTACAGGGTTCAGGCCAAACCTGAACTCATTTGCTTGGATATCCGCTGCTTTTGCGTTTCACAATGTGGCATACTGAAAAGATGTCGCAATTTTCCGATCCCGCTTCCGCTGTAACGACGGAGGCCAAAAGTCCCATTCAGGTCATCGAGCGCATGATGAAGCTGCTTGATGTGCTTTCTTATTACCACGATCCGGTCGGGCTCAAGCAACTGGCGCTGGAAACCGGCCTGCATCCCTCCACGGCTCATCGCATTTTGGCGGCGATGGCGGCGTCGGGGTTTGCCGAGCGTAACGATCCGGGCACTTACCGTCTCGGCATCCGCTTGCTGGAGCTGGGCAATCTGGTCAAGTCGCGCATCAACATCCGCGAATCGGCCATGCCGCAAATGCAGGCGCTGCACGAGAAGATCGGCGAAAGCGTCAATCTCGGCGTGCGGCAGGGCGACGAGATCGTCTACGTCGAGCGCACCTCGAGCGGCCGCTCGTCGGTGCGGGTTGTGCATCTGGTCGGCGCCCGCGCGCCGCTGCATGTCACATCAGCCGGTAAGCTCTATCTGGCCGAATGCAGCCGGGACGAATTGCGCGAATACGCCCGCCGCACCGGCCTGCCGGGCCTGACGCCGACTTCCATCACAACGCTGCCGGCGCTCGAAAAAGAAGTCGAGCGCGTGCGCCGCCACGGCGTTTCCTACGACAATGAAGAAATCGAACAGGGCTTGCGCTGCGTGGCCGCGCCGATACGCGACGACACCGGCGCGCTGGTGGCGGGCCTGTCCGTCTCGGCCCCCGCTGAACGCTACAACCCGAACTGGGCCACTTTACTGAAAGCCACCGCCGAAGCAATCTCGGCGGCTATCGGGCATCAGG
>JAISPO010000050.1 GCA_031274855.1 Zoogloeaceae bacterium
TTCAAGCGCCAGGAGTGATGCACCGGAATCCACATCCGGTCCATGACTTCCAGCGCCGTCCAGAGTGTTTTGATGGCGCGCTTGAGCACCGAGGTGTAAGCGACATCGAACTGGAAACCAGCGTCTTTCATCAGTTGGCCGGCGGATTTGGCCTCGGCGAGACCTTTGTCGGTCAGGCCGACATCCATCCAGCCGGTGAAGCGGTTTTCCTGATTCCAGATGGATTCGCCATGACGGAGGAGAACGAGCTTATACATGATAGTGGGCAGGGAAAGTTGACGGGGAAAGTACGAATGATAGGAGCAATCGCCGGATCGCAGGAAATATTGTTCTATAATGTCAAAATAATTCTAAAAAATAATTGTTCCAATATTTTAGGGGGAGGAAGAAGGAGATGAGTGAATGTGCAATTCACGCCCTGATGAATCGTCAGGAGCACATTGAGGCAGCAGCACGGTCGTTAAAAGCAATTTCACACCCGTTGCGTCTCAAGATTTTGTGTGTCGTTGGCAATCAGGAAGTATGTGTGCAAAACATTGTCGACACTGTCGGCACCTCACAGAGCAACATTTCCCAGCATCTGGGCATCCTGCGCGACAAAGGAGTACTGCGAACGCGCAAGGACGCCAACCGTGTCTACTACCGGGTCGCCGATTCGCGCACCTTGCAGTTGCTCGGTTTGATGCACGATGTTTTCTGTAGCGTTCCCGGCGTCAACAGCTGAGAGGCATAGATGGATTTTGTGCAGCAAAATTTGATCTGGGTTATCGCAGCAGCGGTGAGCGGCGGGATGTTAATCTCGTCGCTCATCCGCGGCGGCGGTAAGGGCATATCCGTTGCCGAAGCAACCCTGCTGATCAATCGGGAAAACGCGTTGGTGGTGGATGTGCGCGAGACCAGCGAATGGTCGACGGGTCACATCCCGAATGCCCGCCATGCCGCGTTCGGCCAGTTGGCCAAACATCTGAGCGAACTTGAGAAGTACAAAGAAAAACCGGTGATCGTCTGCTGCGCAAGCGGCAACCGCTCCGCCAATGCCTGCGGCACGCTGCAACGGGCCGGCTTCACCCGCGTTTTCAACCTGAGCGGCGGCATTAACGCCTGGACCAGCGCCGGATTGCCGGTAACGGCCAAAGGGTAATAAATTTCATGCAGCCCGTCCTGATGTACTGCACAGCGGTATGTCCGTACTGCGTGCGTGCCGAAGCCCTGCTCAAACGCAAGGGCGTTGCCGGCATCGAAAAAAATCGAATTGACCTGGAACCGGCGCGCGGCGAAGAAATGATCGCCCGCACCGGCCGCCGCACCGTGCCGCAAATTTACATCGGCGAAACACATGTCGGCGGCTGCGACGATCTTCACGAACTGGACCGGCAAGGCAAGCTCGACGCGCTGCTGACCGGCTGAGTGGCGGGCAACGGGCACTGAGGTAGAATCGACCCTCGTTTTCACCAACCGCGGCCATCTACCATGAGCGAACAGCAACCGGTTTTCAATATCGAGAAGATCTACGTCAAGGATCTTTCTCTTGAGCTTCCCAATTCACCGCAGTGCTTCATCGAGCGCGATCCGGCCCAGATCGAAGTGCAGCTGGGGTCTTCGGGCGGCGCGGTCGGCGAAGGAACTTACGAAGTCACGCTGAAGGTAACGGTCACGGCCAAGATCGGCGAAAAAACGCAGTTCCTGATCGAAGTCGCCCAAGCCGGCATTTTCCTCATCCAGAATATTCCCGACGCCGACATGGAGTCCATCGTCGCGGTCGCCTGCCCGAATATCCTGTTCCCCTATGCGCGCGAAGCCATATCGGATTGCGTCACCCGCGCCGGTTTCCCGCCCGTGCTGCTGGCGCCGGTCAATTTCGACGCCATTTATCGCCAGCGTCTCGCCGCCGCGCAAAACGCTCCCGAAACGCCTCTCCAGTAAGATCATGCGGCGCGCCATTCTGCTAGCCGGATTGCTGGCCACCTTGCCGGCGGCGGCGTTCAATTTTCTTTCCGTGGCCGAACCCGCGCTGCTTTACGACGCCCCCTCTCAGCAGGGCAAGCCGCTCTTTGCCATCGCCCGCGGCACGCCGGTCGAAGCGGTGGTCATGCTCGATGCCTGGGTCAAGGTGCGTGACGCGGACGGCGATCTCGCGTGGATCGAAAAGCGGCTGCTTTCCGAAAAGCGCATGGTGATCGTCAAAGCCAATCGCACCCAAGTACGCGCCCATCCTGGAGAGCTAGCGCCCATCGCCTTTGACGCCGAAGGCGGCGTGCTGCTGGAACTGCTGGAATCGGGGCCGATCGGCTGGGCCAAGGTTCGGCATCGCGGCGGCCAGCTAGGCTATGTAAGAACAACCCAAGTCTGGGGCTTGTGATCCAATGAAAATTGCCGTGCTCGGCGCCGGCGCTTGGGGCACTGCCTTGGCGCTGACGCTCGCCAGCCGCCATCAAGTGCGCCTGTGGACCTGGCAGGCCGCGCACGCGCAGGCCATGAATGCCGCCCGCGAAAATGCCGAATTTCTGCCGAACTACAAGTTGCCGCCGGACATCGTCATCTCTGCGGACATTGCGGCTGTCGCTGCCGATGCTGATTTGGCGCTCGTCGCCACGCCGATGGCCGGCTTGCGCGACACTGTCAAAGCCCTGCGTTCCGGCCTGCCCTTTCTGTGGGTCTGCAAGGGATTGGAAACCGGCGCGGGTCTGCTGCCGCATCAAGTCGTCGAGCAGTTGGCCATCAACGCCGACTGCGGCGCGCTGACCGGCCCCAGCTTCGCCGAAGAAGTCGCCAAAGGCTTGCCAACCGCCGTCACGCTCGCCTCGCGCAACCTCGGCTTCGCCCGCGACATGGCCGAGCG
>JAISPO010000131.1 GCA_031274855.1 Zoogloeaceae bacterium
AAAATGCCGAGGAAATCGACGACCGCCGGCACGCCGCAAATCTGCATCGGCCCGGCCGGGTTGTCGCACAGGTCGCGCAGCCAATTGACGAAGACGCGCGCTTCGGCCGCGCCGCGCGAGAAGCCGAAGACCGAAATGCGGATTTGGGTGATTTTCGGCAAGCGCTTGGTCAGCAGCGGCGTCAGCGCTTCCTTGAGCTTGGCCCGGCGCTCGGCGAGCACCGCGCGGCGCGCATCGGTATTGACCCCGCGCCATTGCGTGCTGATCACCGCCTGTACCGCCTGCTGCGTGCTCACCGCGGCGCGCGACTGGGTGTCGGCCGGCGTCTGCGGCGTGGGCGGATTGCCGGCGAGCGGGAAGGCCTGGCGCATGCGCGCCAGCGTAATGTCGGTGCTCATGCGCCCGACCAGGGCGCGGTCTTCGGCTTGGGTGGTCAGCGGATTCTCGAAACAGTGGCGGTACAGATTGTTCTGTAATTGCAGCAGCGCCCAGTTGATGCGCGCCTCGCCACCCCAGCCGGCTGCCGCGCCCGCGCTGGCGTGCAGCCCCACGCCCGCGTCGGCGAGTTCTTGCCAGAACTCGGTGCCTACGCCGGGGATGTAGGTAGCGAAGCGGTAGCGTTTGCTTTCGTTGGGGCGAGGTACGTCTTCATAGACTTTGTACAGTCTTGCCACATTGCTGTGCGCTTTTTTTGCCTCGTCGTACTTCATGTTGTTGCGCGTGCCGTCGAAGAAGAAGCCGAAATGCAGCGTCTCCTGGCATTGCGCCCCAGCGGAGGGGTTGAAACAGCTTCCGGCGTACTCGTCCAGTTCTTCTTTCGACAGTTTCCACGGCTGAGCATTGACTTCATTGGGATACCGTGAGCGAGTCATTGGGCCGACTCCGTTCGCGTTTCTTCCTGCTGTTCCATGATCCATTCGGACGGCGGACGACTGAAGCATTTCTTGTCGCCGGGGAACTCGCGGGCACAGGTAGCCGAGGGATTTATCAAACCATCGGGAAAGTCTGGATGATCCGGGCCAACCCAAGTGGGATAGAGCTTGATGACGTCGTTGGGGAAGAAGGCCACCCACAAGAAGGCCATTTGACCGTCTGCTGCTTTCTGATACGGCTGCACCGGCAGAATCCGCTCGTGATAACGCATCGGGCCGCCCGAGCGCCACACTGGATCGGCGAACTGCTCGTAGTCCTGCCAGCGAATCTTGATCGTGAAATCCGGGCGCCATTGGCGCGGCACCGCCGAACTGCCGGCAAACTTGCCGCCTCCACCATGCGGACTCATCCTCCCAGCCCATGAACCGTCCACGATTACGTTTTCAACCAGGTCATCTGAGTAATTCAAAATGCTGACCTGCAACGGCACCATGTCGTCTTCCGGTGCAGCCGGTTCGCTGCGGTCACAGCCGGACATGCAGCACAGCGCAAGCGCCAACAGTGCTACCGCACCTCGTTTTAGCAAGCTCACTGCATGACCTCCCGATCAAGATTTGCCTTGTCGTACTTCATGTTGTTGCGCGTACCGTCGAAGAAAAAGCCGAAATGCAGCGTCTCCTGACATTGCGCCCTGGCGGAAGGGTTGAAGCAGCTTCCGGCGTACTCGTCCTGTTCTTCTTTCGACAGTTTCCACGGCTGAGCATTGACTTCATTGGGATACCGTGAGCGAGTCATTGGGCCGACTCCGTTCGCGTTTCTTCCTGCTGTTCCATGATCCACTCGGACGGCGGGCGGCTGAAGCATTTCTTGTCACCGGGGAACTTGCGGGCACACGCCAGACTTGGATCTATCAAACCATCGGGAAAGTCCGGATGATCCGGGCCAACCCAAGTGGGATAGAGCTTGATGACGTCGTTGGGGAAGAAGGCCACCCACAAGAAGGCCATTTGACCGTCTGCCGCCTTCTGATACGGCTGCACCGGCAAAATCCGCTCGTGGTAGCGTATCGGGCCGCCCGAGCGCCACACCGGATCGGCGTACTGCTCGTCGTCCTGCCAGCGGATCGTGACCGTGAAATCCGGGCGCCATTGGCGTGGCACCGCCGAACTGCCGGCAAACTTGCCGCCACCACCATGCGGACCCATGCTTCCAGCCCAGGAGCCATCTACATCTACGTTATTGACACGATGGTCGGTATAGTTCAGCACGCTGACCTGCAACGGCACCATGTCGCTTTCCGGCACAGCCGGTTCGCTGCGGTCGCAGCCCGACATACAGCACAGCGCAAGCGCTAGCAGGGCTGTCACGCTTCGTTCTAGCAAGCTCACTTCATTACTTCCCGGTCAAGCGAAACTGCATCGGCTTCAGCTTTAGCCGTCGATGTTTTTTTGCTCTTATTCGAGGTAACGGTTGCGCGCGCGGCCTCGTCCGAGGGTTGCGAAGCGCCTGGCGGAGGGCCCCAATACAGCCAAGGACGCGCATTGGGCCAGAATTCGCCAATGATGGCGCGCACGAAGAGTACCGGCAGCACCGCGCACGCCATGGATATATAAAAAAATGCACCTTCGAAGAGCAGCATTCCCGAGTACTCGAAAATTTCCTGGCCGCCAACGATAGAGGCCAAAAACAAACTCATGAGAGTGACCATAAACAGTATTCCGGGAACCAGAATGCCGAAGGCCAGATAGATCCAGGGCGAAAAGAGCAAGCGGGTCAAGCGATACATAGGCGGCATTGCCAAAAGTTGGCGTTTGGCATTGGTCATGTCTCCAGCAAGCCATCGGCGTCAAGCGCGCCGATGGCAAGGCGGAGCGATTCGGCTTGATGCGCGCCGTTTTCCTGCGCGGCCAGTGCGTGGGAAACCGCCCGATGGCGCGCTGACACGGCGCCGCGCAACCGGCCATACAGGTGAGGCCGGTCCGCGATGAAGGACAGCACGGTGTCGGGAAGGCTTAGCGCAAGCAGCCGGTCTTTCTGCGCGGTGCTGAGTCGATAGGGCTTTTCCAGCCCGGCAAGCGCCGCGTTCCGTTTTTTAGCCGGTAGATCGGGAGCGTCCGAAATCACTCGTGCCTCGCCCATGCGGTCGAAATGCCACCAGACGTCGATGCCACGCAGCAGCCTGCCGTTTTGTTCCGCATCGAAGACTTCGTGGAGCATCGGCAAGCAGCGCGTGTCGGCCCAACGCAACAGGTAGCGCTCGCCCGTGCTGTCGGTCGCCACCGTTTGGGCCCGCAAATGTTCGAGCAATCGATCCGCTTTCAACGGAGAAACGATAACGCTCAGCATCGGCCGCGCTGCGCACCACTGCGCCAGATCGGCAATCGCACGCGACGGCTCGGGGCCGAGTTCGATCAGCAGCGGATCGACTCTTTCGAGTCCTTCGGCGCTGTAGCGATCTTTGTATAGGGAATGAACCCGCTCTGGCTCCGCCAGCCCGGACAGTGGGGGCGGCGCATCCGCGAATGACATGTCGAGCAGTGCGTAGGCCTGCCTCCCGACCTTTGCGCATGCACGCGCTACGGCTTCCTGCATGATCCGGAGCGCAGCCTCTGTGGGAACGTCAACCCAAGCGATATTTTTCATGGCCGTTCCTTGGCAATCGGAACGCCGCCTTGCATCGCCTTGAGCAGACAGGCCACACAAATACCTTGCGGGAACTGCGGCGTAGAAATCGGCTCGGATGCTGGCCCGACATAGCTTCTACCCGCCGAATGCACGACATGCTTTCCGGCGGTGAATTCGGTGATGCCGCTCTGGTTCCAGATCGTGCCGCTGCCACCGCCGTTGATCACCACCTCGTCCCGCCCTTCGATGACGATACGGTCGGCCTCCTCGTCGATGCGCAAGGCGGCGGCAAAGTTGATGCTGGCTTGCAGCGCCTGCATGTCGATATCGCCTTCACCGGCGACCAACCGCATGCCAAGCTTGTGAGCGAAGAG
>JAISPO010000026.1 GCA_031274855.1 Zoogloeaceae bacterium
GGCATTCGGGGGGCTGTCATCCACCAGACTGAAATCGCAAGTGGCAGCATCGTTGTCACCGTTGAAGACGGTGACGGCTACAGCGTCGAAGATTCGTTACTTCAAGTGCATCTCATTGACGGTATCGCCGACGCATCCCTCGTTTATCAATATTCAGATGACAGTCTCACCAAGGAGGCGCAGGTATGACACTCAATCGTCGCGACTTTATTAAAATCAACGCCGCCGCCGCGGCTGCCACTGCCGGAGGAATGGCAGTATCCACGGTAGCTGCCGCCCAATCGGCCGGCAAGACCGACATCCGTTGGGATAAGGGGGTTTGCCGCTTCTGCGGTACTGGCTGTTCGGTGCTGATCGGCACTCAGAATGGCCGCGTCGTGGCAACACAGGGCGATCCCGATTCGCCCGTCAACCGCGGCCTCAACTGTATCAAGGGCTACTTCCTGTCCAAGATCATGTACGGCGCGGATCGCCTGACGAAGCCGCTGCTGCGCATGAAGGGCGGGGCGTATGACAAGGAAGGGGAATTCACGCCGGTATCGTGGGACAAGGCCTTTGAAGTCATGGCCGACAAGTGGAAGACTGCGATGAAGGCCGAAGGCCCCGGCGCGGTCGCCATGTTCGGCTCCGGCCAATGGACCATCTGGGAAGGCTACGCCGCCGCCAAGCTCTACAAGGCGGGGTTCCGCAGCAACAACCTCGATCCCAATGCCCGTCACTGCATGGCTTCCGCCGTGGTCGGCTTCATGCGCACTTTCGGCATCGACGAGCCGATGGGCTGCTACGATGACATCGAGCACGCCGACGCTTTCGTGCTCTGGGGCTCCAACATGGCCGAGATGCACCCGATCCTCTGGTCGCGCATCACCGACCGCCGGTTGACGCATCCCGACTGCAAGGTCATGGTGCTTTCCACCTTCGAGCATCGCAGCTTCGACCTGGCCGACCTCGGCGCGATTTTCGTGCCGCAGACCGACTTGGCCATTCTCAACTTCATCTGCCACCACATCATCTCGACGGGCAAGGTCAACAAGGCCTTCGTGGAGAAGAACGTCAATTTCAAGATTGGCGAAACCGATATCGGTTACGGCCTGCGTCCCGCGCACCCGCTGGAAAAGGATGCCAAGTTCAACGGCTACCCCGATGCCGAGGGCAAGCCGAAGAACAATCCCAACGACGCGCGTCCTTCCTCCTTCGATGAGTTCGCCAAGTTCGTCTCGGAATACACCGCCGAGAAAGTCAGCGCGCTCTCCGGCGTATCGGTCGAGCATCTCAAGAAGCTCGCCGAACTGTATGCCGACCCGAAGAAGAAAGTGGTGTCGTTCTGGACCATGGGCTTCAACCAGCACACCCGCGGCACCTGGGTGAACAACATGATTTACAACGTGCACCTGCTGGTGGGCAAGATTTCGGAACCCGGCAATGGGCCGTTCTCGCTGACCGGTCAGCCTTCGGCCTGCGGCACCGCGCGCGAAGTCGGCACTTTCGCGCACCGTCTGCCTGCCGACATGGTGGTGATGAATCCCGATCACCGCAAGCGCGCAGAAACGCTCTGGCAACTGCCGGAAGGCACGATCAACGAAAAGATCGGCCTCCATGCCGTCGCCCAAAGCCGCGCGTTGAAAGACGGCAAGCTCAAGTGCTACTGGACTTCGACCACCAACAACATGCAGGCCGGGCCGAACATCAACGGCGAAATCTGGCCGGGCTGGCGCAATCCGGCCGCGTTCGTGGTGGTTTCGGATGCCTATCCGACGGTTTCGGCGCTGGCCGCCGACCTGATCCTGCCCACGGCCATGTGGATGGAGAAGGAAGGCGCTTACGGCAATGCCGAGCGGCGCACCCAGTTCTGGCGTCAGCAGGTCAAGGCGCCGGGCGAGTCGCGTTCCGACCTGTGGCAGTACATTGAGTTCTCCAAGCGCTTCAAGGTCGAGGAAGTCTGGCCTGCCGAGTTGATCGACAAGAAACCCGAGTACCGCGGCAAGACGCTTTACGACGTCCTCTTTGCCAACAAGGTCGCCAACAAGTTCCCGAAGGAAGAAGCGGCCCGCGTCAACGCCCATGCGATCAAGAACTACACCAACGACGAGTCGGAATACTTCGGCTTCTACGTGCAAAAGGGCTTGTTCGAGGAATACGCGGAGTTCGGTCGCGGCCATCACCATGACTTGACGTTCTTTGACGAATATCACCGTTCTCGCGGTCTGCGCTGGCCGGTCATAGACAACAAGGAAACGCTGTGGCGCTTCCGCGAAGGCTATGATCCTTACGTCAAACAGGGCGAAGGGGTGAAGTTCTACGGTCAGAAGGATGGCAAGGCGGTGATATTCGCGCTGCCTTATCAGGAACCTGCCGAGAAGCCGGACAACGAGTTCGATCTGTGGTTGTGCACGGGCCGCGTGCTTGAGCACTGGCACACCGGCAGCATGACACGGCGCGTCGCCGAGTTGCATCGCGCCGCTCCCGAAGCCGTGGTGTTCATGCATCCCGACGACGCTCAGGCGCGCAAGCTGCAACGCGGCATGGAATGCAAGGTGCAATCGAGGCGCGGCGAAATTGTGGCGCGCGTCGAGACGCGCGGACGCAACAAACCGCCGCGCGGTCTGATTTTCGTGCCTTTCTTCGATGAAGCCAAGCTCGTGAACAAGCTCACCCTCGACGCGACCTGTCCGATCTCGAAAGAGACCGACTTCAAGAAGTGCGCGGTCAAGGTCGTGAAGGCCTGACGGAACTGCGCAGTGGGAGCAGGGGACATGGCCGACGGGCGCGGTAACAGGCAGCCGGCATCAAGCGGGCGGCGTCGCTTTCTCGGTGGCATGACTGCCGCCGGGGGCGGCTGCCTGCTGGCGCTCGGCAGCGGCTTGTATGCCCGCCAGACGGCCGCTCTGCCTGCTCAGGCGCTGCGTCCGCCCGGCGCTTTGCCTGAGGAAAAGTTTTTGGGCGCCTGCGTGCGTTGCGGCCTGTGTGTGCGCGACTGCCCCTATGACACCCTGAAACTGGCCACGCTCGGCGAAAGCGTCGCCATCGGCACGCCGTATTTCGAGGCGCGAAAGATCCCCTGCGAAATGTGCGAGGATGTTCCTTGCGTCAAAGCCTGCCCGACCGGCGCGCTCGATCGGGAATTCACTGACATCAACAAAGCGCGGATGGGATTGGCGGTACTGATCGATCAGGAAAACTGCCTCAACTTCCTCGGTCTGCGCTGCGAAGTCTGCTACCGCGTCTGTCCGGTGATCGACAAGGCCATTACGCTGGAAAGGATGCACAACCCCCGTTCGGACCGCCATGCCCTGCTGCTGCCGACAGTGCATTCGGACGCCTGCACGGGCTGCGGCAAGTGCGAGCAGGCCTGCGTACTGCCGGAGCCGGCAATCAAGATACTGCCCATCAAGGTCGCTCAGGGCCGGTTGTCCGAACACTATCGCAAGGGTTGGGAGGAAAAGGCGAAACACGGCGGTTCGCTCATCGGCGAGCAGTTGCAGTTGCCGGTGCGCGGGTTTGAAGAAGGAGCAGCCAAATGAAATGGCTGATCGCCCGCCGCGCGACGCAAATCGCCATCCTGCTGCTGTTCCTGATCGGGCCGTGGTTCGGCTGGTGGATCGTCAAGGGCAACCTCGCTTCTTCGCTGACGCTGGACATCCTGCCGCTGACCGATCCTTTCCTGCTGTTGCAGACCCTCGCCGCCGGTCACTGGCCCTACCGCGATGCGCTGCTGGGCGTCGCCATCGTCGTCGCTTTCTATCTGCTGGTTGGCGGACGCTCCTATTGCGCCTGGGTTTGTCCGGTCAACATGGTCACCGATGCCGCCGGTTGGCTGCGCAACAAACTGGGCCTCAAAGGTGGCCACATGCCGCATCCGGCGACCCGCTACTGGCTGCTGGCCGGTGTTTTGGCCGCGGCCGCGATTACCGGCATGGCAGTCTGGGAATTTATCAATCCGGTTTCCATGACTCAGCGCGCGCTGATTTTCGGCAGCGGTTTCGCCTGGATGGTCGTGCTGGCCGTTTTCCTCTACGACCTGTTGCTCGCCCCGCGCGGCTGGTGCGGCCATGTTTGCCCGATGGGCGCGTGCTACAGCCTGCTCGGCCATACGGCGCTGGTCAGAGTATCCGCCTATCGCCGCGAAGCCTGCGACGACTGTATGGACTGCTTCCACGTTTGTCCCGAACCGCAGGTAATCCGGCCGGCCCTGAAAGGGGCCGGTCAGGACAACACGCCGTTGATTCTCGATGCGCAATGTACCAACTGTGGGCGCTGTATTGATGTTTGTCAGCCTGACGTTTTCCGTTTCACCACCCGATTTGATCGGAGGACCCAACCATGAAATCCCTGTCACGCGCTTTTCTTTCCATCCTGCTCGCCGCGTTTGCCATCACCCCCGTATTTGCTGCCGACGGGCCGGTCAAATTGCAGTCCTTGCGGGGCAATACGTCGATTGCCGAAACGCCGGATAACGACATGTCCAAACCCACGAAGGACAGCAAACCGATCCCGCGTGACTTCACGCAGCAGCCGCCGCTGATCCCGCACACCGTCCGCGACTACCAGATCACCATAAACTTCAACAAGTGCATGGATTGCCACTCCTGGGAACGCTATCGGGAGTTCAACGCCACCAAGGTATCGCAGACCCACTTCAAGGATCGCGATGGCAATGAACTGGATAATGTCTCGTCGCGCCGCTACTTCTGCACACAATGCCATGTGCCGCAGGCGGATGCCAAGCCGCTGGTCGACAATACCTTCAAAGCCGCCGCCGGTATGCGGCGTTGATCGATCGGGGAGAGACGCATGAGTATCAGCAAAACCTTCTGGCAGCGCCTGAAAGCGATGGGGCTGCCGCTGGTTGGTCTCATTTTCGTGGCCGGCATTCTGTGCTGGGGCGCGTTTAACACCGTGCTGGAATGGACCAACACCGAGTCCTTCTGCCTTGCCTGTCACGAAATGAAGGACAATGTTTTCAAGGAGTATCGCAACACGATTCACTACTCCAACCGTACCGGCGTGCGCGCGACCTGTCCCGACTGCCATGTGCCCAGAGACTGGACATCCAAGCTCCTGCGCAAGATTCAGGCATCGAACGAGCTGTTCCATCACCTCCTGGGCACCGTCAGTACGCCTGAAAAGTTCAACGCCAAGCGGCCCGAACTTGCGCGGAGCGAATGGGCGCGCATGAAGAAATCCGACTCGCGTGAATGCCGCAACTGCCACAACTTCGACTACATGGACTACAGCGAACAGGGGCGGCGCGCCTCGGCGATGCACCAGAAAGGCTTTGATGATGGCATGACCTGCATCGACTGCCACAGGGGCATTGCCCACACCATGCCGCCCGTCGAGCAAGGCATCGGCGCCGAAAAAGGCGGCGTCAGCATCGCGCCGGACAGCAATTAAGTTTCCTCCGCAGTCGTCGAAACGGCCGCCCCAAGCGGCCCGCAAAACGCCCGCAATCGCGGGCGTTTTGTTTTGAGCGTCAGGTGGCTGCAAGGTCTATTCTGCGACTATGCTGGCAAATGGATGGAGATCATGCGAATTCTTCTGGTTGAGGATGATGCTTTAGTCGCGGAGGGCCTGAAGGAAGGGCTGGCGCGGCACGACTTTACTGTGGATCATGTTGAATCCGCCGAGTTGGCGGAGGCGGCGTTGCAACTGGAGCAGTTCGACGCGGCCATTGTCGATCTCGGCCTGCCGGGCAAAAACGGATTGCAACTGATTGCCGATTTGCGCCGCAAGCATTTACCCCTGCCCATTCTCATTCTCACGGCGCTGGATACGCTCGACGCCTGCGTTGCGGGGCTGGATGCGGGGGCGGATGATTATCTGGCCAAGCCGTTTCGAATGCCGGAGGTGCTGGCGCGGTTGCGCGTGCTGATCCGGCGCAGCCATTCGCATTTGACTTCGCGCCTGCAGGCCGGTTCGCTGGTACTCGATCTTGGCAAGCGGACAGCGACGCTGGCCGGCGCGGCGCTTGATCTTCCGGCGCGGGAGTGGGCGCTGCTGGAGGCGCTGGTGCTGGCTTCGCCCAATGTCGTGAACAAGGACAAGCTGCTGCAAACGCTGGCCGGCTGGCAAAGCGAAATCACGCCGAACGCGATTGAGGTTTATGTCTCCCGTCTGCGCCAGAAACTCGCGCCCGCCGGTTTGAATATTCGCACCGTGCGCGGCATGGGTTATCGCCTCGACGAACCGGAGCAGGACACATGATGCGCGCGCGCGGCATTCAGCGGCGTTTACTGCAATGGGTGCTGGCGCCCCTGCTCGTTCTTTTCATGCTTGGGGTCTATAGCGATTTCCGTTTGGCCTACAAACCGGCGATTGACGCTTACGATCAGGCGCTCGTCGATACGGCGCTGGCGCTGGCGGTGTCGATGCGGCGGACGAACGGGCAGGTCGAAATGGCACTGAGCGCGCAGGCCGATGCCGTGCTGCGGGTGGATCGCGCCGACCACATTTTCTTCGCCGCATTTACCGGCGACGGTCAACGCATCGCCGGTGATGCGTTGTTGCCCTACGCGCCGAATTCGCCGAACGCAGAGGGCGAGATTGAATATCGTGATCTGAATGTCGAAGGGCAGGATATCCGGCTGGCGACGATGCGCGTCGTGATTGACGGCGAAACGGTGTGGATAGAGGTTGCCGAAACCACACGCAAGCGCGTCGACCTGTTCTGGCGGGCCATCATGATGACGGCGGGCGCGGATTTCCTTCAACTGCTGGCCGTGCTCGCCATCGTCGCCATCGGCGTCAGGGTCGGGCTGGCGCCGTTGGATCGCTTGCGGCAGGAAATCGAGCGGCGCTCGCCGCGCGACTTGCAACCGCTGCCGCTCGCAGACGTGCCGGAGGAAGCGCAGCCATTGATCGCCGCCCTGAACCGCCAGCTTGCGCTGCTCGATGAATCCATCACAAGCCGCGACCGCTTTTTGCTCGACGCGGCCCATCAACTGAAAACGCCGCTGGCTGCGCTGCAAACTCAACTCGAACTTGCGATGCAGGAGGCCGATCCTTCGGCTCGCCAAACCCGCTACAGGCAAATGGCGGAAGGCACGGCCAGAGCCAGCCACTTGGTGCATCAGTTACTGGCGCTGGCCCGCGCCGAGCCGAGCGCGGCTTTGACTGCGCCGAGTTCGCGCATCGACTTGAGCGCGCTCGCCGAGAAGATTGCCTCGACTCATCTCGATGCCGCCATCGCCAAAGAAATCGACATCGGTTTTGAATTAACCGCCGCGCCGGTGATTGGCATTCCGTGGCTGTTGCAGGAGCTGATCGCCAATCTGGTCGACAACGCCCTGATCTACACGCAGTCCGGCGGCACGGTGACAGTCAGAACCGGCGTGCGCGACGGTCAGCCTTTTCTGGAAGTCGAGGACAACGGCCCGGGCATTCCGCCGGAACTGCGCGGCAAGGTATTCGACCGCTTCTTCCGCATTTCCGGCAGTGCCGGTGATGGCTGCGGGCTGGGGCTGTCCATCGTCAAAGAAATCGCAACCCGCCACAAAGGCGAAATCTCGCTGGCTACCGGCAAGGAAGGTGTGGGCACCATCGTCCGCGTGTCCTTTCCGCCATGCGCAGAGGCTGATATGGGGACAAGCCAGTGAATAACGCGCAAGCCGCGAAACTACGGTTGATTTTTATCATCGGTATTGCCGCGGCAATCATTATTCCGGTCTGGTGGCTGTTTTCGCAAACGGCCGCGCCTGCCGCGTCGACCGGCGAGAGCATCCCCGCCGGTGCTTTCAAACCAAGCAAGGAGCAGTGGGCGAATCTCAAGCTCGCCCAAGTGAACCGCGCTTCGTTTCGCAGCGCGGTAACGACTGATGGAGTGATTGCTTTCAATGAAGACGCGCTGACGCCGGTGTTCTCTCCCTATTCGGGCCGCGTGACAAAGGTGATTGCCAAGGCCGGTGATATCGTTGCCAAGGGTGACCCCTTGCTGATGGTTGATGCCAGCGAGTATGTGCAGGCTGTCAATGATCTGGCCGCGGCCCAAACCCATTTGGAAACCGCGCGGGCTGCCGAAAAGCGCCAGCGGGAATTGTTCGCGGCAGGCGCAGCCGCCGAGAAAGATTTGCGGCAAGCGCAAGCCGACCTCGCCAACGCGGAATCCGTCTGGTCGGTCGCGCGTGGGCAGTTGCGCATTTTCGGCAAGAGCGACAGCGATATCGACCAACTGGGCAAGCATCGGCCCGCGACCGGCGAAGCCGTGGTCGCCGCGCCGATTGCCGGAACGATTACGCAGCGTCAGGTCGGCGTGGGGCAATACATCGTCAGCGCGGCGGCGGGCGCGGCCAATCCGGTGATGACCATCGGCGACTTGTCGACCGTCTGGCTGGTGGCGAATGTGCGCGAGTCGGAAACGCCGCGCGTCAAAGCCGGTCAGTTGGCGGAGGTGACGGCACTGGCCCTGCCCAACGAAACCTTCAGCGGCAAAGTCGACTGGATAGGACCGGCGCTGGATCCGGCGACGCATCGCCTGCCGGTGCGCGTCACGGTCAAAAATCCGGCGGGCGTATTGAAGCCGCAGATGTTCGCCAGCTTCAGCATTATCACCAGCGACACCGTGACCTCGCTGGCGGTTCCCGAAAGCGCGCTGATTCACGATGGCGACAG
>JAISPO010000074.1 GCA_031274855.1 Zoogloeaceae bacterium
ATCAACAGCATCGGACAAGTTTTCGAACACCCGCAAGTCCGCCATCGCAACATGCGCATCGACCTGCCCCATCCGGTCGCAGGCAGCACCCCATCGGTCGCCAACCCGATCAAGTTCTCGAAAACCCCGATCCAGTACGGGAAAGCGCCACCCACACTCGGCCAGCACACCCGCGAAGTCCTCGCCGCCATCGGCGGCTTCTCCGAAACAGAAATTCAGGAACTAATGGAGAAGCGGATCATCTAAGAAGTAACAGTCACTAGTCACTAGTTACTAGTAACTACCAACTAGTGACTAGCAACTACCAACTGGTTTCAGGTTTCAGGGTGCAGGGTACATAGTTTTTAGGTTTCAGTTGTATCTTGCACCCTGCTTTTTTTGGAGGCAAGGTCAAGATTAAGCGCTACCGCTTCGGCAAGGCGAATGCCGTCGACCGCCGCTGAGAGGATGCCGCCCGCGTAACCCGCCCCTTCGCCGCCCGGATAAAGGCCGCGTGTGTTGAGGCTTTGGTAGTGGTTGCCGCGAGTGATGCGCACCGGTGAGGAGGTGCGGGTTTCAACGCCAGTCAGTAGAGCGTCGGCGAGCGCGAAGCCGTGGATTTGTTTGTCGAAGGCCGGAATCGCTTCGCGCAGGGCCGCGACCACGTAGCCGGGCAGACAGCCGGCCAGATCGGTGAGGCGGATGCTTGGCGTGTAGGAAGGTTGCACTGCGCCTAATTCTGTCGAGGGTTGGCCGGCGAGAAAATCACCGACTTTTTGCGCTGGCGCAGCGTAGTTTTCGCCACCGGCTTTGAAGGCCGCCTGTTCCCACCGGCGCTGGAATTCAATACCGGCCAGCGGGTCGACTGCGTCATCGGAAAAATCTTTGGGTTCGATGCCGACTACCAGCGCGGCATTGGCGTTGCGCTCGGCGCGCGAGTATTGGCTCATGCCGTTGGTGACTACGCCGCCCGTCTCGGAAGCCGCCGCCACGACCTGCCCGCCCGGACACATGCAGAAGCTGTAGACCGAGCGGCCATTCTGGCAGTGATGCACCAGCTTGTAGTCGGCAGCGCCCAGTTCGGGATGTCCGGCAAATTTGCCGAGACGGGCACGGTCGATCAGGTTTTGCGGGTGTTCGATGCGCACGCCGATGGAGAAGGGTTTGGCTTCCAGATGCACACCGCGCTCATGCAGCAAGCGGAACGTGTCGCGCGCGCTGTGGCCGATGGCGAGGATGACGTGATCGGCAGCGATGCGTTCGCCGCTGGCCAGCGTGACGCCGCGTATATGGCCTTGCCCATCGGCAGCCCGCTCGATGTCGAAATCGGTGACACGGCTCTGGAAGCGGATTTCGCCGCCAAGCCGTTCAACGGCGGCCCGCATGTTCTGTACCACGCGCACCAGACGGAACGTGCCGATGTGCGGCTTGCTGACGTAGAGAATTTCCGGCGGCGCATCGGCGGCCACCAGTTCTTCCAGTACCTTGCGGCCACGGTAGCCGGGGTCTTTGATCTGGCTGTGCAACTTGCCGTCCGAAAAAGTACCGGCTCCGCCTTCGCCGAATTGCACATTCGATTCGGGGTCGAGCTGCCCCTGCCGCCAGAGGCTCCAGGTGTCTTTGGCGCGTTCGCGCACTTCTTTGCCGCGTTCGAGCAGCAGGGGCCGGAAACCCATCTGCGCCAGAATCAGCGTCGCAAACAGCCCGCAGGGGCCAGCGCCGATCACCAGCGGGCGATTGGAAAATCCGGCGGGCGCTTGCGCGACGTAGCGATAGCGCATGTCCGGCGCTGGCCGCGCGCCCTTGCGCTGCGCGGCTGCGGCGGCCGCGGGCTTGAGTTCTGCATCGACCGTGTAGATGAAGTGAATGTCGGACTTCCGGCGCGCGTCGTAACTGCGGCGGAAGATGGTATAGCTAACGAGATCGTCCGCAGCGATGCTCAGCCGCGTCAGAATCGCGGCCTTGAGGTCGGCCTCGGCATGATCGAGCGGGAGTTTGATTTCGGTGAGGCGCAGCAACGCCGCCCCACCGGTTTCATTTCCACTCATTGACGCTGCGGCAACAGCTTGAGCGGATCGACAGGTTGACCCTTGTGGCGAATCTCAAAATGGAGCTTGGCTTGATCAGTGCCTGAGCTGCCGATCTCGGCAATCTTCTCGCCCTTGGTCACCACTTGGTCGAGCTTGACCAGAATCTTGCTGGTATGCGCATAAACGGACAGGTAGTCGGCATCATGGCGGACGATGATGAAATCGCCATACTTGTCCAAGCTGCCAACAAAGCTGACTTTACCGGCACCGATGGCTTGAATCGGCTCGCCTTTGCGACCGGCAAGGTCAATACCGCGGCTGATCTCGCCGCTCTCGTTCTTGCCGAAACCTTGAATCACTTTACCGGCCCCCGGCCAAGTCCAGTCGAAACCGGCTGAAACCGCCGGTACCGATGGCGGCGGCGTAACCGTCACCACCGGCTCGGTTGGTCGCGCTGTTGGCGGTGTGCTGCCGTCCATCGCCCGCGCCTGAGCCAGCGCCGTATTCGAGTACGCGATCTTGCCGCCCTTCGGTTCGCGGATCGCGCCGTCAGCGCCACTCGCGCTGCCGCCGCCAGCGCCGCTTTCGCCGACAACCGTGATGGCCGTGGAACCCACAACCGGCTTGACTTCAACACCGGCACCGGCAGGCGGCTTGATGCGCAATTCCTGCCCAATTGAGATTTTCGTCTCGTCGGACAGGTTGTTCCACTCCATCAGGTCGCGCGTCGAAACGCCGTTATTGAGGGCAATGCGATAAAGGTTGTCGCCTTGCTTGACCGTGTAGAACTCGTCGCGCGTCGCGGGCGCAGTAGCCACGACAGCCTCTTTCTCGACGACGACAGGTTTTCTTGCGCTGGTCACCGGCGCAGGCGGGCTGCTCGCGCAACCGGCCAACGTCAACAAGACAATCAGATAAGGGAAGCGCCGCATTTCATTCAACTCCCGGCAACAGTGGCACGAAGCGCACCGGATCAAACTTCGTTTCAACCATGCCTTTGTCCGTCCGCTCAAACAGACATAGAGACTGGTCGATCGTTCCAACCGGCAGCATCAGGCGACCACCCGCTGCCAACTGATTCAGCAAAGCCGACGGCACGGTGGATGCCGCAGCGGCTACCATGATGGTATCAAAAGGCGCTGCTTCAGGCAGCCCCGCCATGCCATCGGCATGTTTGAGGCGGACATGCGAAAACTTCGCCGTGCGCAAATTTTCGCGTGCCTGCGCCAGCAGAGGCGCGAGCCGTTCAACCGCGTAAACCTGCTTGCTCAACGTACCCAGCACCGCAGCCTGATAGCCGCAGCCCGCGCCGACTTCCAGCGTCCGGCCCAGCTTTTCGCGGCCCGCCAGCAGCAACTCGATCATGCGCGCCACAACGTAAGGCTGCGAAATGGTTTGCCCCAGAATCAGCGGCAAGGCCGTGTCCTCGTAGGCGCGATGCGCGAGCGCGGCGCTGACGAAAATATGGCGCGGCACCAGCGTCATGGCCGCCAGCACACGCTCATCGCGGATACCCTGCTCGCGCAAGCGGGCTATCATGCGCGCGCGTGTGCGCTGCGAAGTCATGCCGATGCCTTGCAGGGCCATCATTGGCTTAGCCAATCCCGAACCGTACCGATCTGACCGGCATGGGTCAGATCAATCTGCAACGGCGTCACCGAAACGAAACCGTTGGCAATGGCGTGAAAATCCGTGCCCTCGCCCGCATCGGCGGCTTCGCCCGCCGCGCCGACCCAATAAACCGTCTCGCCGCGCGGCGTCACCTGCGACACCACTTTTTCCGCCTTGTGCCGCCGCCCCAGCCGCGTCAGGCGCACACCGTGAATTTCCGGCTCGTCGGGAACATTGACGTTCAACAACACCGGCGTATTGAACGGGTGGCGCTGAAAGCGTTCGACCAGCTCACGGGCAATCCGCGCCGCCGTGGCAAAATGCGCGCCGCATTTGCTCGTCAGCGATATCGCCATCGCCGGAACGCCCAGCAGATAACCCTCTGTGGCCGCCGCCACCGTGCCGGAATAAATGGTGTCATCGCCCATGTTGGCCCCCAGATTGATCCCCGAGATGACCATATCTGGAACATGATCGAGCATGCCGGTGACCGCCAGATGCACGCAATCGGTCGGCGTGCCATTGACAAAGTAATAACCGTTCGCCGACCGCCGCAAACGCAAGGGCCGATCAAGCGTCAGGGAATTACTCGCCCCGCTGCGATCACGCTCCGGCGCCACTACCGTCACATCCGCAACCGGCGCCAACGCTGCCGCCAGCACCTCGATGCCAGGGGCAAAATAGCCGTCGTCGTTACTCAACAAAATACGCATGGCGGCTTGGCTTGAATACGGGTCATGGGAATAGGCGGCGAGAATTTGAAATTATAGCAACTCGCCCGCCCTGACCGGCTGCCGCAATCGCTTACCTGCCGGACAAAGAAAACCGCCGGTCAGTGAAAAGCGGCTGGACACAAAAGCAAAAGGCCAATCCGAAAATTGGCCTTTTTGCTTGAAGTAACTAATGGTCGGGGTGGCGGGATTCGAACTCGCGACCCCTTGCACCCCATGCAAGTGCGCTACCAGGCTGCGCTACACCCCGACGGCGCGCATTGTAGCAGAGGCGCGGCTTCAGACGCGCAGTAATTCAATAACGCCGGTCAGTTCGGCGCGCAGGGAGAGGGTTGCGGGCAAAGCCGGCACAGGCGCAATGAACACCGACTCATGATGATCCCCCAGCACATCCTCCAAGCGATTGCGCGCGCCGCTGATAGTGAAGCCTTCGTCGTAGAGAAGCTGGCGGATGCGCCGCACAAGCAGCACTTCGTGATGTTGATAGTAGCGGCGGTTGCCGCGCCGCTTGACCGGCTTGAGTTGAGTGAATTCCTGCTCCCAATAGCGCAGCACATGCGGCTTGACGCCGCAAAGCTCGCTGACCTCGCCAATAGTGAAATATCGCTTGGCAGGGATGGGCGGCAGCTCACTGCCTGGGCTGTTGAGCGTCATTCAAGTTCGCCTTTTCGACAGAACTTTTGAGCTTCTGGCTGGCATGGAAGGTGACTACGCGGCGGGCGGTAATCGGAATCTCTTCGCCCGTTTTGGGATTGCGTCCGGGCCGCTGGGACTTGTCACGCAACTGGAAATTGCCAAATCCGGACAACTTGACACCCTCCCCAGCTTGCAGGGCCTTGCTTATTTCCTCGAAAAAAGCCTCGACCATGTCCTTGGCTTCTCGTTTGTTCAAGCCTACCTTGTCAAATAACAAGTCAGCCAGCTCGGCTTTCGTCAACGTCATCACCCTTTTCTTCCATCTCTTTTTATTACCCGCGCAGGATGGCGCCAAAGCCTTTCCGGGCCACCTCGATGAGATCAAACACCCCCGCCTCAACTTCGGCGTCCTCCAAGGTCCGCTCAGTATGTTGCATAACTATACGAAATGCAAGGCTTTTCTGCCCCTGTTCCAAACCTTTACCCTGATAAAGATCAAACAGCCGGATATCCGAAACGATGGCCGGCGCGCTGGCATACAGGGCTTTAAGCAGCGGTTCGACGGCTTGCTCCCGCGCCACGACCAGCGCCAAATCGCGGGTAACGGCCGGGAAACGCGACACTTCGCGGTAGGCGGGCAGCATGGCGGCCAGCCAAGCCTCCAACTCAACTTCAAAAACGACCGGCGCCGTGCCCAATTCGTACTTCTGCGCCCATTGCGGATGCAATTCCCCCACAAAACCAATGAGTTGGCCGTCAAACAACACCTGAGCCGAGCGGCCCGGATGCAGCGCCGGATGCGCAGCCTTGGCGAAAGTCAGCGGTCGCGCCACGCCGAGCAGCGCCTCCAGATCGCCCTTGATGTCGAAGAAATCGGCCTGCCGCGTCGGCACGCCCCATTGTTCCGGCAGCGCGGAACCTGCCCACAGGCCGCCGACGCGTAGCGGCTGGCGGAAACCGGCGACCGGCTGTCCGGCATCATCGGCGGCGCGGCTGAACACTCGGCCGATTTCGAAAATACGCACGCGCTCGGTCTGGCGCTTTCGGTTGGCCGAAAGCACATCGACCAAGCCGCCGATCAGCGTTGTCCGCATCACGCCCATTTGGCTGGCGATCGGATTGGCCAGCAGGATGGGATTGGCGTTACCGGCAAAATCGGCTTCCCAAGCGGCATCGACGAAACTGAAGGTGACCACTTCGAAATAGCCGCGCTCGGCCAGCAGGTGGCGCACGGCCATCGGCCCGCGCCGGTTCTCAGGCAGCGGCAGCATGGCGAGCTGCGCTTGCGGCGGCGGCGCGGGAATGTTGTCATAGCCGTGCAGGCGGGCAATTTCTTCAATGAGATCTTCTTCGATTTCCATGTCGAAGCGGTATGAGGGCGGCGTCACCATGAAATCATCGCCCTGCCGTTGAACCTTGGCACCCAGTCCGGCAAGCAGTTTTCCGATCCGTTCTGCGGTCAGCGGCACGCCCAGCACTTTGGCGGCGCGGGCGCGGCGCAGGCGTACCGGCGGGCGCGGCGGCAGATGAGCCGCGGCAACGGCTTCAAGCACCGGCCCTGGCTGACCGCCGCAGATGTCGACTATCAGTTGCGTGGCCCGCTCAATGGCGTTGCGCTGCAATTCAAAATCGACGCCGCGCTCGTAGCGGTGCGAGGCATCGGAAGAAAAGCCGAGCGCGCGCGCCTTGCCCGCGATGGCCGTGGGCGTGAAGAAAGCGGATTCGAGAAACAGGTCGGTCGTGGTATCGGCAATGCCCGAATGCTCGCCGCCCATGATGCCGGCCAACGCCAGCGGTTTCTGCTCATCGGTAATCAGAGCGGTGTCGGCACCGGGCGTCACCGTCTGCTCGTTGAGCAGCCGTAACTGTTCACCGGCCTTGGGATAGCGCACATGAATCGCGCCACTGAGCCGCGCATCGTCAAAGGCGTGCAGCGGCTGGCCAAGTTCCAGCATGATGTAGTTGGTGACATCGACCAGCGCCGAAATGGAACGAATGCCGCAACGCTCGATGCGCTGTTTCATCCACTCAGGCGTCGGCGCGTTTGCTTTCACGCCGCGCACGATGCGGCCACAGTAGCGCGGGCAGGCATCGGGCGCGTCGAGAACAACGGCGCGGGTATCGTCAATCGTTTTCGTCACGGGCGCGATTACCGGCAGCGTCAGCGGCGCGCCAGTCAGCGCCGCCACTTCGCGGGCGATGCCGGTGAGCGACAGACAATCGGCGCGGTTGGGCGTGAGCTTGAGCGTAATCAGCGTGTCGTCGAGATTGAGATACTGGCGGATATCGGTGCCGATAGGCGCATCTTCCGGCAGCGCCAGCAGGCCGCCGTGATCTTCGGACAAGCCGAGTTCGCGGGCCGAGCACATCATGCCGAAGCTCTCAACGCCGCGCACTTTCGCTTTTTTGATTTCGATACCGGGCAGCTTCGCGCCAACGAGCGCGCAAGGCGCGATCATGTTGGGCGCGACATTGGGCGCGCCGCAAACAATTTGCAGCACGCCGTTACCGACATCGACCTTGCAGAGCTTGAGTTTGTCGGCATCGGGATGCTTCTCGACACTGAGCACACGGGCGACAACCACGCCGGAAAAATCGGACGCGACGGCGCGTTGCTCCTCGACTTCAAGACCGGCCATGGTCAACAGATGGCAAAGCTCGCCAGTTGAGAGCGGCGGATTGACGAGGGCGCGCAGCCAGGATTCTGGAAATTGCATGATTTAGCGGAATTGCGAAAGAAAACGCAGGTCGCCTTCAAAGAACAGGCGCAGGTCGTTGATGCCGTAGCGGAGCATGGTCAAGCGATCCGGCCCCATGCCGAAAGCGAAGCCAGTGTATTTTTCGGGGTCAATGCCGCCGAAGCGCAACACGTTCGGATGCACCATGCCGCAACCGGCGATTTCCAGCCAGCGGCCCTCAAGCGGGCCGGACATGAAAGCGACGTCGATTTCGGCGGAAGGTTCTGTGAACGGGAAGAAGGAAGGCCGGAAGCGCACCTTGAGATCGTCGCTTTCAAAGAAGCGGCGCAGGAAATCGCCGATCACGCCTTTAAGATCGGCGAAACTGACGTTCTCGCCCACCCACAGCCCTTCGACTTGATGAAACATCGGCGAGTGCGTGGCGTCGGAATCGACACGATAGACGCGGCCCGGCGCGATGACGCGAATTTCTGGCATCGCATCGAGATGACCGTATTGGGCGACATGCGCCTGCATATAGCGAATCTGCACCGGACTGGTGTGCGTGCGCAGCAGCACATCTTCCTGCACCCTGCCCTGCGCGTCGAGCAGATAAAAGGTGTCGTGCATGGAACGCGCCGGATGCTTTTCCGGCGTGTTGAGCGCCGTGAAGTTGTGCCAGTCGCCTTCGATTTCAGGGCCGTCGGCAACTTCAAAACCGATGGAACGGAACAGTTGCTCAATGCGTTCGAGGCTGCGCGTCACCGGATGCAATGCGCCGCGCGTCTGGCCGCGGCCCGGCAGTGTTACATCGAGCGCCTCAGCCGCCAGTTGCGCTTCGAGTTGCGCCAGCCGCAGCGCCTCGCGGCGTGCCGCGAGAGCGGCTTCTACGGCCTGCTTGGCGATATTGATGGCAGCGCCCGCGCTCTTTTTTTCTTCGGGCGGCAGTTTGCCGAGGCCCTTGAGCAAGACGGTCAATGCGCCTTCCTTGCCGAGATAGCGGGCCTTGGCTTCTTCCAGCTTGGCCGGTTCCACAGCAGCCGCGAAATCGGCAGTCGCCTGAGCTACGAGAGTATCGAGATTATCCATTCCAAGTAAAAGAGGGAGGCCGGTTGCCCGAGCCTCCCTCTGTTCGCGTCGATTGTGATGTATCCGCTTACGCGCCGAGTTTGGCCTTGGCCTGATTCGCCAAGGCCGCAAACGCCGGCTTGTCGAACACAGCGAGATCGGCCAGTACCTTGCGATCCACCTCGATGGCCGCCTTCTTCAGGCCGTTCATCAGGGTGCTGTACTTCATGCCCAACTCGCGGGCGCCTGCGTTGATGCGGGCAATCCAGAGCGCGCGGAACTGGCGCTTGCGTTGACGGCGATCGCGATACTGATACTGACCCGCCTTCATCACCGCTTCTTTGGCGATGCGATAGACGGCGGAACGACGGCCGCGGAAACCCTTGGCCTGGGCGAGAACTTTCTTGTGGCGCGCGCGCGCCGTGACACCGCGTTTAACTCGTGGCATGGCGTTTTCTCCTTAGGCGTTGGGCAGCATGGCGCGGACAGCTTTCACGTCCGCTTCATGCACAGTGAGGACGCCGCGCAAATGGCGTTTCACTTTGGTGGTTTTCTTGGTGAGGATGTGGCGCTTGAACGCCTGCGAGCGTTTGATGCTGCCGCTGCCGCGCACTTTGAAGCGCTTGGCGGCCCCGCTCTTGGTCTTCATCTTCGGCATGGCCGAGACTCCTTTTTAACACGACGGCAGGTGGCTTCCGGCTCGGAAACGCTTTGACAACCCACAACCGCTTCTGGGTACTGCTACAACTCAACGACTTAATGCTTCGTCTGCTTTTTGGCCGGCGCCAGTACCATAATCAACTGACGGCCTTCCATTTTCGGGAACTGCTCAATTTGCGCTACCGCTTCCAGATCGCCCTTGATGCGCTCCAGCACGCGCATACCGAACTCCTGATGGGCCATTTCGCGGCCACGGAAACGCAAAGTAATCTTCGCCTTGTCGCCTTCCTGGAGAAACTTGACCAGATTCCGCAGCTTGATCTGGTAATCGTTCTCGTCGGTGCCGGGCCGGAATTTGACTTCCTTGACCTGCACCTGCTTCTGTTTCAACTTCGCTTCGTGCGCCCGCTTGGCTTCCTGATACTTGAACTTGCCGAAGTCCATCATCTTGCAAACCGGCGGCTTGGCCAGTGGGGCGATTTCAACCAGATCCAGTTCCGCCTCATTGGCCATTTGCAGGGCAGAGCGGATGTTAACAATACCTAGTTGTTCCCCTTCGGCTCCGACCAGCCGGATTTCCGGCGCGGTAATCTCGTCGTTGATGCGCTGCGTTTTCTCCTGGGCGATGGTGCTTTACTCCAAAAAAATAAAAAATCAGGCCGCCGCGCCCCTGCTCTGCTTTTCCGCAAGCAGGCGCTCAATCAAGGCTACGGGGGACATTTGCCCGAGATCCTGATTGCCCCGGGCGCGTACGGCGACCAACCCTGCGGCTTTTTCCTTGTCGCCAATAACGACGTAGTAAGGCCGCTTCATCAAGCTATGTTCCCGTATTTTATAGTTTATTTTCTCACCGCGCAAATCCGCTTCGACCCGCAGGCCCGCAGCGCGGAGTTCTTCGGCCACCTTGGCCGCGTAATCGGCCTGATGCTCCGAGATGCTCATCACAACCGCCTGAATCGGCGCCAGCCAGAACGGCAGCGCGCCGGCGTGGTTTTCGACCAGAATGGCGATGAAGCGTTCCAGCGACCCCAGAATCGCGCGGTGCAACATCACCGGCGTGTGGCGGGCGTTGTCCTCGCCCACATACTCGGCGTCCAGACGGCCCGGCATGGAAAAATCAACCTGCACGGTGCCGCATTGCCAGGAACGGCCAATCGCATCCTTGATGTGAAACTCAATCTTCGGGCCGTAGAACGCGCCCTCGCCGGGCAGCTCCTGCCATTCCAGATGACTGGCGCGCAAAGCAGCGCGCAAGGCGGCCTCGGCCTTGTCCCAAAGCTCATCGGCCCCGACGCGGTTTTCAGGACGCAAAGCGAGCTTGACCGCCACCTCGGTAAAACCGAAGTCGGCATACACCTTGCGCACCAGCGCGTTGAAGGCCGTCACCTCCGGCTGAATCTGATCTTCAGTGCAAAAGATGTGGCCGTCATCCTGCGTGAAGCCGCGCACGCGCATCACACCATGCAACGCGCCCGACGGCTCGTTGCGGTGGCAGGAGCCGAACTCGCCATAACGCAGCGGCAGATCGCGGTAAGAGCGCACATCGGTATTGAAAATTTGCACATGGCCCGGACAGTTCATCGGCTTGATCGCGTAGTCGCGGCTCTCCGACTCGGTGGTGAACATATTGTCCTTGTAATGTTCCCAGTGTCCGGACTTTTCCCAAAGCGAGCGATCGAGAATCTGCGGACAACGCACTTCCTGATAACCATTGTCCTGATAAACGCGACGCATGTACTGCTCGATCTCCTGCCACACCGTCCAGCCCTGCGGATGCCAGAACACCAGACCCGGCGCTTCCTCCTGCAAGTGAAAGAGGTCGAGCTGACGGCCCAGCCTGCGATGATCGCGCTTCTCGGCCTCCTCGATCATGTGCAGGTAGGCATCGAGTTCCTCTTTCTTCGCCCACGCCGTGCCGTAGATGCGTTGCAGTTGTTCGTTTTTCGCATCGCCGCGCCAGTAAGCGCCGGCCACCTTCATCAGCTTGAAGGCCTTGAGCTTGCCCGTCGAAGGCACATGCGGGCCGCGGCAAAGATCGACGAAGTTGCCTTCGCGGTACAACGAAACTTCCTCGCCCGCCGGAATCGCCTCAATCAACTGGGCCTTGTACTGTTCGCCAATCGAATTGAAAAAAGCGATCGCCTCATCGCGTGACCAGACTTCGCGTGAAACCGGAATATCCTGCTTCGCCAATTCGGCCATGCGTTGCTCAATCGCCAGCAGGTCTTCGGGCGTAAAAGGCCGCTTGAACGCGAAATCGTAATAGAAACCGTTTTCGACCACCGGCCCGATCGTTACCTGCGCCTCGGGGAACAACTCCTTGACCGCATAAGCCAGCAGGTGCGCGGTTGAATGGCGGATGATCCCAACGCCATCGGCATCCTTGTCGGTGACGACAGCCAACTCGGCATCGTGGTCGATCACGAACGAAGCATCCACCAGCCTGCCATCCACGCGCCCCGCAAGCGCAGCCTTGGCCAGCCC
>JAISPO010000185.1 GCA_031274855.1 Zoogloeaceae bacterium
GCAGCAGGGCCAGCGGCGCGCTGCCTTGGCCGATCAGCGTCTGCCCATCATCGGCAATGCGCAGCCAATGCCAATCGCCGCTGCGGGCGGGCGGTAAAGCATGGGGACTCAAAAGCAGCGTGGGCATGACGATGGCAATTTGGCGGATGTATGGTCGAAATGGCCGGACAAATCTGATAGCCAGCCGCGATTATGCGGGATTATGCAGTATGCTGAAAAGTTCCTGCGTACTTCCCATCGCCCCCTTTGGGAAAGGGGGCAGAAAAAATTCGGGCAGGAGCTTTTGCGCCCCTGCCCTCTCCAAAGAGATAGGAAGTAACCGTTCCTTACGGAAAGGTCCTCGCTACACGGAACCCGGCGTTGTCTAACCGCCTCATGGGCTCGCCGTTGCTGCGACAGGCGGAGCGCGAGACACGCGGTTCGCTGTTCCACGCCCCCCCGCGCAGCACACGGTTGCAACCGGCAGCACCGCCCCATACCGATCCATCAGTGGGCGCGCCGTTGTAATCGCCGTAAGAGCAATCCGCCGTCCACTCCAATACGTTCCCATTCATGTCATACAGACCAAATCCGTTCTCGGGAAAGGTGCCTACGGGAGAGGTACGGCTGTGGTTGTCCCGTGTGCCCGGATAGGATCCAACAGCATTGGCGTAGTTCGCAAACTCTAAATCCCCTACCGGTACATCATCGCTTACCCCCAGAGTGTCACTGAAGGGATAGGGGGTACTCGTCCCCGCTCTGGCGGCATATTCCCATTCGGATTCACTGAGCAGACGATAGGTCTTGCCGGTATTCGCCGATAGCCATGCGGCATAGGCTTGGGCATCGTTCCAGTTGACGCAGACCACAGGACTGTCAGAGGTGGGCGCGGCGGTGGGGCCATCGCCACCACTACAGCCGCTTGCGCTGAAATTGTTCGGGCTGCGGCTTGTGGCCATCACAAAGGCGTCCCATTGCGCTACGGTGACCGGCGTCTTGCCTACCGCAAAGAAATAGGCAAAGGTAACTTCGTGTTGGGGGCCTTCACTGCCACCACGCCCCGGTTCGGTATCGGGAGATCCCATCGTAAAGCTGCCTTTGGGAATGACCACCATCGCCGGACAACGGGTGTCGCCGGCAGGACAATCGTTAAATTCAGTTCCGGCAACCGGCTCGGTATCCCCTTCTCCGCCACCGCCACCTCCTCCACCTCCTCCGCAGGCGGTTAAGCCCGCGAGAAGGGTAAGGCTAAAGCCTAGCCAGGCTGGGCTAATTTTCCGGGGAGTAAAACCGTTTGCATTCATGATGTCACACTCCGCTCTCAATAGTAAATTGCCAAGAAATCCGCTGCCTGAAAACAACATCCCGAACTACTTTGAGACTGCAAGAGTTTGGATATTAGAAGGTATTTAAGGGCTAAGCAAGCCGGGGTTCGGTTTGCCCGCCGGTGGTGTCATGCCGGCGCTGCGTTCGCGCCAAACGATGTTGACGCGTATGTCCTCACGGCGCAGCAGGGAATGTTCCTCAACCCAGTTTTTGTCCAGCCGCAGCCGCCCCGTGACCTCAAAGTAGGCGGTATTTACGCTGTGCTGGCCTTCAACGAGTTGGGCGGCGCTTTCCGGCATGGCGGCTTGCGCCGCCGCGAGGGTGTTGAAGGGGCGCAGTGTCCGCTGCAAGACCAGCCGCTGCGCGCTGGACAGATCGAGCGAGGGCAGGCTGGCGGCCAGCACTTCGGCGCTGGCCGTGTTCACGTTCAACGGCGTGGCGGCGGGCAGAATGGTCACATGGGATTCCAGCGCAGCGATGGTTTGCGGCGACAGGCCAAACCACATCAACTGGCGCAGGCGTTGCGGCATCAGCGGCACGTTACCATTGTTACCATTGGCCGCCGACGCTTGCTGCACACCGGTGATCAGCCGTTGCAGATCGGCTGGCGGCAGCCCCAGTAACTGAAACAGTTTGGTGAAAGCGGCCACTGCAGGCGATGCCGGATTGGTTGAGCCGATCAGGTTGGCGATGTTGAGCTTGGCCTGCGCGTCGGCGATCCGCCCTGACAAAAAGACATCCGGCAATCCGGCCAGCATGTCGCTGGAAATATTCTTGTCGGCGGCCAAAAAGCTGGACAGCCGCGCCTCTGCCAGCGGCACTGCCCACGGCTCATTGAGATTGTCCACGCTGCTGGTGCGGACGTCTTCGCGCAGGATCAGCCGCGACCAATCCAGCGCGCCCGCCAGCAGCCATGCCGACTGCGCGCGCGCGCGTTCGGCAGCCTCCACCTCTACCGCCCGCCACTGCTGCCAGAGTACTGCGGTGGCGAAACTGGCGACCAGTACCACCACAAGCATGGCGACGAGCAGCGCCGCGCCGCGTGTCTGCTTGCGTCCAATTTTACGGGCTGATTTCATGGCGCAGACCCACTCACCACGGCTGACGAAGACTGCTCCATCGCAGGTGACAGAGAACGCGCCACTGTTGCCGCCGGACGCACCCAATCACGGGTGATGCGCCCCTGCAGGCCCGGCCCCGCCGCGAGATCGAGTGTCAGCCGCAAGCCGTCGGTGGCAGTATTCGTGGCCGGGGCAGTTGAGGGCGTTATCACCGCCCCCCATACGTTGTCGCGAAAGGCGTAAAGCTGCCAGTCTTCAATCGGAATCAGCGCCGTTGCCAGGGCCGCGTTGCTGCCCGTGCTGCCGGGTATCCAGCTTGCCGCCGCGTCCCATGCCTGCTGCCAGCCCATGCGTGTGCTCACCGGCGCCGACTGCCAGCGCCACCATGTGCGGCCATCGCTGGCCCATGCGACGACGAACACATCGGCGGATTGCGAGTCACCGCTTTGCCGCGTCAGGCGCAGCACGCGGCCATTCCAGTCGAGAGCGCGGGTTTGCGGAAATTCGGTCATGGCATCCAGATCGGCGCCCCACTGCGCAAGCGTAGTTTGCAGCGTCAGCACGGCATCGGCGCGTGCGCGCGCATGTTCCCGCGCCGTCATCATGCCATCGAGCGCGCGCCAACTGATGAGCGCCATCACCGCCATCACCGTAATGGCGACCAGCAACTCAATCAACGTGAAACCACAAGCCCTCTCCTTCAAGAGAGGCTCTACTTTTTGCCCCCTCCCCTTCAAGGGGAGGGCTGGGGTGGGGATGGGTTTTTTCACGCTAATACAACCCCACAATAGTCGATAACCGCAGCACCGGCGCCTGTCCGGCATCGGTGATCTGCACATCGACACGGCGGAAATTCGGATTCGGCGTCGACATGGCCGAAACCGTGACGCCGAAAGTCTCGTCCGCCTGCGTGCAGGTACTGGCAGCTTCGCCGAGCGGCGGCAGCATGGGCGCAAGCCTGACCTTGATGAGTTCGTTTTCCGCGCAGAGCTGCGCGAGCAGCGTATCCGACGCGCGCTGCGTATTGCGCACCAGCGCCGAACTGGCCTGCGTGCCCGCGGCCAGCGCAATGGCGACAATGCCCAGCGCCACCAGCACCTCGATCAACGTGAAACCGCGGGCGCGGATCATGGGCGCAGGTTCACTGCAAGGTAAAAGGATGCAACCCGTCGGTCGACACCGTGACCGATTGCGCCGGCGCTGTGCCGGTACTCAGTTGCACCTGCTGGGCGGCAATGATCGGATCGGGGCCGAGCGTCAGGGCGCTGATGGCGCGGCCCTGCGCATCCTGCGCCTGCGCGCGGATACCGGTAGCAAGCCAATGTACCGGCAAGGCATCTTCGCTCAAACCCTTGAAAGCGAAACCGGCGGGGGTCACCTGCCAGCGTACCGCAATGCCATTAACGCGCGACTGCGCCCGCGCCGATTCGAGCAGCGCCGCCAGCCGCTCACCTTCGCGCTCCAAGGCAATCCGGCCGCTGTCGCGCAATGCCAAGCTGACGCCCGTTGTGGCAATGGCGACGATGGCAATCACCACCAGCAGTTCCAGCAGCGAGAAGCCACTCGCCCTATTGCCAACTGCCAATGTCGGCATCCCTGCCCTCGCCGCCGGGCTGCCCATCGGCGCCGAACGAAAACACGTCGACCTCACCCCTCACGCCCGGATTCAGATA
>JAISPO010000082.1 GCA_031274855.1 Zoogloeaceae bacterium
GGGGTTGTTGTGCCTTGACTAACCTACGGGAAACCCGTACAGTCTTCCCATGCTTACCGTCATTGAACATCCCACTTTCCAGCGTCAGGCAGCCAGCATATGGAGCGAGGACGAGCTTCACGCTTTTATCGACTGGATTGCGGCCAATCCGCTGGCGGGCGATGTTATCAAGCGGACTACGCCCGCCGCGCGGAAGGTGCGCTGGAAACGGCAAGGCATGGGGAAACGCGGTGGTGTGCGAGTCATCTACTACTACTTGGACGAAGATGGTGCGGTACTGTTGGTCGCCATTTACACAAAGGCCACTTTGGACGCATTAAGCGCAACACAAATCAATCAACTGGCAAAAGGAATCTGAAAATGAAGCTCTCAGACCTCAAAAACCTTGACGTTGAAGCGACCGCACGCGCCATTGAAGCGGATGCGGGTCACGCGCTACCCGACATTCGGCTAGCCTTGTCTGAGGCCAAGGCGGGCGTTGGCGGTCGTGTCACCACACCCGAACAGATACTGATGCGTCAGGCACGCAAAACCGCAGGGTTGTCGCAAAGCGAGTTCGCCCGTGCGATCAACACGCCAGTAGCGACTTTACGCGACTGGGAACAGGGACGATTTCCGCCACCCGGAACAGCCACGGTATTGGCACGGCTTATCACCAAGCACCCGCAGTGGACAAAGGAGCTTGTGGGCGCGTAAGCGCGGTACTAAATCGCCCCCTCATCCGTCTCCCCTGTCCTGATGCGGACAATCTGCTCAATGTTGGAGACGAAGATTTTGCCGTCGCCGATTTTGCCGGTGCGGGCGGCTTTGACGATGGCTTCAATGGCGGCGTCGACGGTTTCGTTGGCGACAACGATTTCCAGCTTGATCTTGGGCAGAAAGTCGACGACGTATTCGGCGCCGCGATAGAGTTCGGTGTGACCCTTCTGGCGGCCAAAGCCTTTGACTTCGGTGACAGTCAGGCCGGTGACGCCAACTTCGGAAAGCGCCTCGCGGACTTCGTCGAGTTTGAAGGGTTTGATGATGGCTTCAATCTTTTTCATGGTCTGTTCTCTTACTATTCGCTGGAATAACGGGATGTTAGCGGATATCGCCAATCCTTGCCAAAGGCGCGGCGGGAGACGCGAATGCCAACGGGCGCTTGACGCCGCTTGTATTCATTCTTTCTGAGCATGCCGATGACGCGGCGGACGTCGGCCTCGGCATAACCGCGAGCAATGATTTCACGCGGGCTTTCGTCGCGCTCCATACAGGCTTCGATGATGGCATCGAGTACCTCGTAGGGCGGCAACGTATCCTGATCGGTCTGGTTGGGCTTGAGTTCCGCCGAAGGCGCGCGGGTGATGATGTTGGCGGGAATCACCTCGGCAATCGAATTGCGGTAATGCGCGAGTTTGTACACCGTGGTTTTGAACACATCCTTGATGACGGCGAAACCGCCCGCCATGTCGCCGTAGAGCGTGGCGTAACCGACGGCCATTTCACTCTTGTTGCCGGTGGTCAGCACCATCGCGCCGGTGCGGTTCGATAGCGCCATCAGGATCATGCCGCGAATCCGCGCCTGAATATTCTCCGGCGTGGTGTCGGCCCAGGCGGTGGGCGGCAGACCGGCGAACAGGGGTTCGAGCATGGCGGCGTAAGTCGCCATCGCTGGTTCGATGGGAATTTCGTCATAGCGCACGCCGAGTCGACGCGCCATCTCACGCGCATCGGCGAGGCTCATTTCCGCCGTGTAGGGCGAAGGCATCATCACGGCACGGACGCGCTCCGGGCCGAGCGCGTCGACGGCAATCGCCAGCGTCAGCGCCGAATCCATGCCGCCGGAAAAGCCGAGAATCGCGCTGGAGAAACCGTTTTTGCCGAGGTAATCGCGCACGCCGAGTTTGAGCGCGGCGTAGATTTCCGCCTCGGCAGTCAGCGCGGGCGCAATCTCGCCCGCGAGCAGGCGGCCCTGCGCATATTCAATGATGGCGAGGCTTTCCTCGAAGGCCGGTAGTTGATGCGTGACGCGGCCTGCGGCATCGAGCGCAAATGAAGAACCATCAAAGACCAGCTCATCCTGACCGCCGACCAGATTGGCATAGATGAGCGGAATGCCGACGGTGGCCAACGCCGCGTGGCGGCCAGCCAATTTACGCGCGTGGAAGGGCGAAGCGTTCAGCGTCAGCAGCAGTTCGACACCGGCGGCGCGGGCGGCTTCGGCAGCGCCGCGCTGCCGGATATCTTCGCAAATGCTCAGGCCGATACGCACGCCTTTGATTTCGATAATGACCGGCATCGCGCCAGGATCGAAGTAACGTTGCTCATCGAAAACTTCCGCGTTGAGCAGCCGCTGCTTGCGATAGGCGGGGCCGATTTTGCCCGCTCCGATCAAGGCCGCCGCGTTGTAGCGATGCCCGCCTTCGGCTTCGGGATAACCGACCACCGCCGGTATCGGCAGCGCGGCGGCCAGTTGTCGCAACTCGCGCGCGCAGGCGCGGTAGAAATCGGGACGCAGCAGCAGGTCTTCGGGCGGGCAGCCACACAGCGCCAGTTCGGGCGTCAGCAGCAGATCGGCACCGGCGGCTCGCGCATCGTTGGCAGCGGCCAAAATGCGCCGCGCGTTGCCGGCAAGATCGCCGACGACGCAGTTGATCTGAGCGACGGCGATCTTCAGGGGCGTCATCAGAACGCCGGCTTGTCCTTGGCCTCGTCGTAGGTGCGCACGCCCTGCATGATTTCGCGCTTGGCATCTTCGACGTCGCCCCAGCCCTGCACCTTGACGAACTTGCCGGGTTCGAGGTCTTTGTAGTGCTCGAAGAAGTGGGAAATCTGATCGAGCACGATCTGCGGCAAATCGCGCGGCGAGGTGATGTTGCGGTACATCGGCGTCAGCTTGTCCACCGGCACAGCCAGCAGCTTGGCGTCCTCGCCGGCCTCGTCGATCATTTTGAGCATACCGATGGGGCGGCAGCGCACAACGACGCCGGGCGGCAGCGCGAACTGCGAAACCACGAGCACATCGACCGGATCGCCGTCACCGGCGATGGTATGCGGGATGTAGCCGTAATTGCACGGATAGTGCATGGCCGTCGACATGAAGCGGTCGACGAACACAGCGCCGGATTCCTTGTCGACCTCGTACTTGATCGGCTCGGCGTGCATCGAAATTTCGATGACGACGTTGAAATCGTTAGGTAAGTCCTTACCGGATGGAACGCGATCCAAACTCACGATACTCTCCTTGAATTGGGACAATTATATGATGTTGCAAATTCAGGGTACAGGTTCCAGTCTTTGATGTTGAGGTTCGCTGCGCGAACCTCAACTAATGTTGCTGAACCCTGAAACCTGAATCCTGAAACCTGTTGCGCCCGCGTTTGAGCAACAGCGAATTGCTGACCACCGAAACGGAACTCATGGCCATCGCCGCGCCGGCAATGACCGGACTGAGATAGCCGAGCGCCGCCGCCGGTATGCCCAGCACATTGTAGATCAAGGCCCAGAACAGGTTTTGACGAATTTTGCCCAGCGTCGCGCGTGACAGCGCAATCGCATCGGC
>JAISPO010000128.1 GCA_031274855.1 Zoogloeaceae bacterium
AGCGCGACAATTGCGCTGGCAGTTTCCGGCATTGCCGGTCCCACGGGCGGCTCACCGGATAAGCCGGTAGGCACCGTATGTTTCGCGTGGTGCAAGCTCGGCGAAGCGCCGGAAATCGAATCCCGCTGCTTCGCGGGCGACCGCGAAGCCGTCCGCCAACAAGCCGTGCTTTACGCCCTGAACGGCCTGCTGGCGCGGCTGGAATAGGCGGCGCAAAAGCTGTGCCATAATCCATTCAACCTAGGAGAAACACTCATGGACGAAAACAAAGGCAAGGCGCTGCAAGCGGCGCTGGCACAGATCGAAAAACAGTTCGGCAAAGGCTCCATCATGAAGATGGGCGAGGGCCAGATCGAGAACGATTTGCAGGTGGTCTCGACCGGCTCACTCGGCCTCGATATCGCGCTGGGCGTCGGCGGCCTGCCGCGCGGCCGCGTGGTGGAAGTTTATGGCCCCGAAGCCTCCGGCAAAACGACTCTGTGTTTGCAAGTGGTCGCCGAAGTGCAGAAGCTCGGCGGCACTGCCGCTTACATCGACGCGGAAAACGCGCTCGATCCGGTCTATGCCGGCAAGCTCGGCGTCGATGTGCCCAATCTGCTGATTTCCCAGCCGGATACCGGCGAACAGGGGCTGGAAATCGCCGACATGCTGGTGCGTTCGGGCGGCATCGACTTGATTGTCATTGATTCGGTCGCCGCGCTGGTGCCACGGGCGGAAATCGAAGGCGAGATGGGCGACCAGTTGCCCGGCCTGCAAGCGCGGCTCATGTCGCAGGCGCTGCGCAAGCTGACCGCCAACATCAAGCGCACCAATACGCTGGTCGTTTTCATTAACCAGATTCGCATGAAAATCGGCGTCATGTTCGGCAATCCTGAAACGACTACCGGCGGCAATGCGCTCAAGTTCTACGCTTCGGTGCGCATGGATATCCGCCGTACCGGCGGCATCAAGAAGGGCGACGAAGTGATCGGCAACGAGACCCGCGTCAAAGTGGTGAAAAACAAGGTCGCGCCACCGTTCAGGGAAGCCAACTTCGACATTCTTTATGGCGAGGGAATTTCCCGCGAAGGGGAGATCATCGAGCTTGGCGTCGCGCAGAAAATCGTCGACAAGTCCGGCGCTTGGTATGCTTACAACGGCGAGAAAATCGGTCAGGGCAAGGACAACGCCCGCGAATATCTCAGGGAGCATCCCGAGGTTGCGGTCGAGATCGAAAACAAGGTACGCGCCGCGCTGGGCATCATTGCCATCGGCACGCCCGCCGCCGCGTGAATGAACTGAGGCAACGGGCGCTGCAACTTCTGACGCGGCGGGAACACAGCCGCGCCGAGTTGGAGCGCAAATTGAACGCCCACGGAACAGCGGAAGAAATCGCCAACGTGTTGAGCCAACTTGAATCAGAAGGGCTGCTCTCGGATGTCCGCGCCGCCGGCGCCTATGTGCGCGCCCATGCCGGACGCTTCGGCGCTGGCCGCCTGCGTCAGGATTTGCGTCAGCGCGGGCTGGCTTCGGAATTGGTTGAGGACAATCTCGCCGAGTTGGGCGATGAACTGGAACGCGCCCGCGCCGTCTGGGCCAAAAAGTTTTCCACCGCGCCGGCCGATGCGCGTGACTGGGCAAAACAAGCGCGTTTTCTGCAAGGGCGCGGCTTTGCCGTCGACATCATTCGCAAGCTGTTGAAAAACCCGCAGGACGAGCAAACATGAGCACACTAACCGCCGTTAACCTGCGCAAAAAATACAAGTCGCATACCGTCGTTAAAGATGTTTCTTTCGACGTGCAGGGCGGCGAAGTGGTCGGCCTGCTCGGCCCGAACGGCGCGGGCAAGACGACTTGCTTCTACATGATCGTCGGCCTGGTCGCCGCGGACGGCGGCGAGATACGTCTGCAAAACGGCGATGGCGAGGCTGGCGTCAACATCACGCATATGCCGATCCACAAGCGGGCGCGGCTGGGGGTGTCCTACTTGCCGCAAGAGAATTCAGTGTTCCGCAAACTGACGGTCGCCGAGAATGTCCGCGCCGTGCTGGAATTGCGCGACGATCTCGACGACGACGCCATTGACGAGCGGCTCGAAGACCTGCTGAAAGATTTGCACATCGGCCACCTGCGCGACAACAAGGCCATTTCGCTTTCCGGCGGGGAGCGGCGGCGCGTCGAAATCGCCCGTGCGCTGGCCACTGACCCGCGCTTCATTCTTCTCGACGAACCATTTGCCGGTGTTGATCCGATTGCCGTCATCGACATCCAGAAAATCATCCGCTTCCTCAAGGAACGCGGTATCGGGGTGCTGATTACCGATCACAATGTCCGCGAAACACTGGGAATTTGCGACCGCGCGACGATTATCAATGTCGGCGAAGTGCTGGCGGCTGGACATCCTGCCGAGATTGTCGATAATGAAAGCGTGCGGAAAGTTTATCTGGGCGAGCATTTCCGCATGTAGCGCGGTAACGCTTTTATGAAACAGACTCTCCAGATCGAGATTTCCCAGCATCTTGCGCTGTCGCCGCAACTGCAACAGTCCATCCGCTTGTTGCAGTTGTCGACGCTGGAACTCAATCAGGAAATCGAGCAGGCCCTGCAGGACAATCCGCTGCTTGAGCGCGACGAGCTTGCCGGAATGCCGGAAGATGCGCCGGACAGCGCCGCCACGGATGAAGCGCAAGATCACGCCAACGAAGCCGATGAAGGCAGCGATCCTGAATGGGGAAGCGATATCCTGTTCGGGCAGCATGGCTCACGCGATTCCGACGACGATACCGATGCCGGTGAGCTTCAGGCGGCTGCCACCGGCCTGCGCGAGCATCTGGGCAGCCAGCTGGCGCTGACCCAGCTTGGCGAACGCGAGCGCAGCGTTGTCGCCTTTTTGATTGAGGCGCTTGATAGCGATGGTTATCTGGCGCAGAGCCTCGCCGAACTGGTCGAGACCCTTGCCGGTAATGCCGAGGTCGACCGCGAAGAGCTGCTCGAAGAATTGAACATTGGCCTGCGCCACTTGCAGCAATTCGATCCATCCGGCATCGGCGCGCGCACGCCTCAGGAATGCCTCGACTTGCAGTTGCGGAGTATGCCTGACTCGGCCACGCGCGATCTGGCGCGCCGCGTGATACGCGATCATCTCGACCAGCTTGCCGCCCACGATTACGCCAAAATCGGGGAGGCGCTCGCTTGTTCGGACGATGAATTGCGCGATGCCCAAACGCTGATCAAATCGCTCAACCCAAGGCCGGGCGCGCAATACGCGCCGCTGGATACGCGCTATGTGATTCCCGATGTGATTGTCCGCAAGCAGCATGGCCGCTGGCAGGCCAGCCTGAACGACGAAGCCATGCCGCATCTGCATATCCATCGCCTTTACGCCAATATCCTGCAAAGCCAGCGCAGGCGCCGGAACGGTTCAGCGAGCGGTCTGACCGGCCAGTTGCAGGAGGCAAAGCGGCTGATCAAGAACGTCCAGCAGCGCTTCGATACCATCCAGCGCGTGGCCCAAGCCATTGTCGACCGCCAACGCGCTTTCTTCGACCACGGCGAGCTGGCAATGCGGCCCTTGCTGCTGCGCGAAATCGCCGACATCGTGGGCATGCACGAATCGACCATCTCGCGGGTGACGACCCAGAAATATCTGGCCAGCCCGCGCGGCATTTTCGAACTCAAATATTTTTTCGGCAGTCACGTCGCCACCGATACCGGCGGGGCTGCCTCCTCAACCGCAATCCGCGCGCTGATCAAGCAGCTCGTCGGCGCTGAAGACGGCCACAAGCCGCTCTCCGACGCCAAGATTGCGGAAATTCTCGGCGCTCAGGGCATCATGGTTGCGCGACGGACCGTCGCCAAGTACCGCGAAGCCCTGAACATCGCGCCGGTTAATCTCAGAAAAGCACTCTAAGGAGCTCACAATGAACCTCAACATCACAGGTCACCAAATCGAAGTCACCCCCGCCCTGCGTGAATACGTCATGGGCAAGCTTGATCGGGTTATCCGCCATTTCGACCATGTGACCAGCATCCATGTGGTGCTTTCAGTGCAGAAGCTGAAACAGAAAGCGGAAATCACGCTGCATGTGAAAGGCAAGGACATCTACGCCGATGCCGACGATGCCGACCTGTACGCCGCCATCGACGCCCTGACCGACAAGCTCAACCGTCAGGTCGTCAAGTACAAGGAAAAGGCCGGCGAGCACAGCCGCGACAAGCGTGCCGAGGGTTGATGATCCGTTGTTTCCTCCGGTCGCGGGAAGGGTATACTTTGCCGCTACACCCCAATAGCCAGTGGCCTTTCCCCGACCGCAGTCAATCGTAAATTTCCGATGAACCAGATTGCCAAGCTGCTACCTGTCGAAAACATCGTGACCGGCCTTGATGCCAGCAGCAAGAAACGTGTGTTCGAACAGGCAGGCATTCTTTTTGAAAACCGTCATGGACTTGCGCGCAGCCTTGTCTATGAGGCGCTGTTCGCGCGCGAGAAACTCGGTTCGACGGCTTTGGGGCAGGGCATCGCCATTCCGCATGGCCGTATCAAGGGGCTGAAGGAAGCGCGGGCGGCTTTCCTGCGCCTGACCGCGCCGGTGCAGTTCGACGCGCCGGACGGCAAGCCGGTCGGTTACGTCTTTGTCCTGCTGGTTCCTGAAGCAGCGACCGAACATCATCTGCAACTTTTGTCCGAACTGGCCCGGATGTTTTCCGACAAGGGATTCCGCGAGCGGCTCGCCACGGCTGCCGACGCGGCCAAGACCCACGCGCTGTTCGCCAACTGGTCATGCGCCAACTGATCGTCGCCCAGCTGTTCGAGCGCAATCGCGGCCCTCTCCAGCTTAACTGGATTTGCGGCACGCTTAATCGGGCGATCACCATCAGCCGCAGTGACATTTCTCCGGCAGATCTGGTCGGCCATCTCAACCTGATCCACCCCGATCGCCTGCAAGTTCTCGGCTCGCCGGAAATTGCCTGGGCCGCCCAGCAGACGCCGGAAGCGGTGGCAAACCACATGCGCGAAGTCATCGCCGCCAAACCGCCTGCTTTGATCGTGGCGGACGGTTGCGATATTCCTCCGGCGATTCAGGCTGTTTGCGAGTCTTCCGATACGCCGCTGTTCGCCACCCCCCAGCAGTCGGCCGCAGTCATCGACTCCCTGCGGCTCTATGTTTCGCGGCAACTGGCGGAGACCATCACGCTGCACGGCGTCTTCATGGATGTGCTCGGCATGGGTGTGGTGATTACCGGGGACTCCGGCGCGGGCAAAAGCGAACTGGCGCTCGAACTCATCTCGCGCGGTCATGGTCTGGTGGCTGACGATGTCGTCGAGGTGTCGCGCGTCTCGCCCAATGTTCTCGAAGGCCGCTGCCCTGAATTGCTGCGCGATTTCATTGAAGTACGCGGCTTGGGTCTGCTCAACATTCGCGCCGTGTTTGGCGAAACCGCCTGCCGGCGCAAAATGAGCATCAAGCTGATCGTCCACCTGCAAAGACCGCAGGCTGGGCCGGAGACCTATCGGCTGCCGCTCGACGCGCAGACCGAGACGATACTCGGAGTGCCGATCCGCAAAGTAATTTTGCCGGTCGCCGCCGGACGCAACCTGGCGGTGCTGCTGGAGGCGGCGGTTCGTTCCACCATCCTGCAATTGCGGGGCGTGGACAGCATGCAGGAATTCCTCGACCGGCAGCAGCGGGCGCTGGAATCCGATGGCGGACTTGGCTAGATGGCTGAAACACTGTTGCAGTAAACGCTGCTTTTACATCAATCGCAGTTCAACCAAGGAGATTTGGATATGAATCACAAGATTGCTCTGGTTGCCGCTTCCCTGTTCGTCCTGTTTGCCGCCCCTGCCGCCCTTGCCAGCGCGCAGCAGGAAAGAATGAAAGCCTGCAATGCCGAAGCCAAGGCCAAAAATCTCACCGGCCCCGATCGCAGAGTTTTCATGAAGGACTGCCTCTCGGCGAAGCGGACCGAAGCAGGCGTGGCCAAAACTGCGCAGCAGGAAAAGATGAAAACTTGCAACGCCGAAGCCAAAGCCAAAAATCTCACCGGCTCCGAGCGCAAGAAGTTTATGAGCGAGTGCCTGCGCGGCTGACGCCGCGCCCAGCTGGTCGACTGATATTCAGCGGTCGACGGCTTCTTCCGGTTTACCGGCTTTCAGGGGGCGGTCAAACACCTCGAACTCGAGCGGCTTGCCACTGGCGTCTGTAATCGAATGCCCGCAGCCGATATGGCCGCGGCCATGCAAGGGGATCTCCGTGCGCCTGAGCACCAGCTCCGGCGTAACCCGAAACTTGACGTGGGTGCCGTTGACGCTTTCGTCGATCAGCACATACCTGTTGTGGCGCAGTTCAATGCGGGCGTGGTTACGCGATGCCCGCGTGTCGTGGATGATCAGGTCGGCATCGGAGCCGCGGCCGATGCTGGCGCTGGGTTGATTCTCCGACAACCAAAGTTCGTCACCGCCCAATCGCAAACACAGGCGCAAGTCCTTGGCGGATGGCGCTTGGGCCGAAATGAAGGTAATCGGGCTTTCATCGTTCTGATTCCACAAAACCTCAACAACCTGAACGGGTTCACCCACCCCCTCCCCCATGTCGAGGGTCCCGCTCTCGACGACGCTGCTCTTGCCGCGCTGCTCCGAAGACAGGAGCGCCACCGTTCCTATCGTGGTCAACACCTGACCGGCCTTGGCCAGATTGACCAGACGCTGCGCAACATCCACGGCAGCGCCGGAAACTTCGTTGTTTTCCTCGCTCGCCTCGCCCTGATGAAAGCCGATCCTGACTGTCAGACTGACGCCGGATACCGGCGGCAGGATGCTGACTTGCCGCTGAATCTCGTCAGCCGCCTGAGCAGCGGCGTCAGCCGACTCGAAAAGAGCCATCAGTTGGCTGTTGCCGGTCGCTTTGACGATGCGCCCCTTGGCGACCCGCATGACACGTTCCATGCGGCTCAAGCAGCGTTCAATGGCCCGCGCCGCTTCCGTGTCGCCCAGTTTTTCACGCAGGCGAGCGCTGTCGCAGATACCGGCAAGCAATACGCTACTGAGATTCTGTGCTTCTGTATCCATTGGTCAACTCCATTTCCCCGAATAGACAGCGCCTTGTCCTCATGGCGGCGGAACGCGGGCGCTCATTGGACAGAATCAGTGAATTTCTTATGGACTATAGTATCACCTGGCAGGAAGGAAGCCATGCCGGTCACAGGAAATTCGTCAGGATCGAAAGCCGTATCGCCATCGGGGTCGGGTATGCCGGTCGCTTGCAGCTTGCGGAAATCGTGCAATTTGCCGTCCATCAGATGCGACGGCACAACGTTGGCCAGACTGCGGAACAGGGTTTCAATGCGGCCCGGGAAGCGTTTTTCCCAGTCGCGCAGCATTTGCTTGACCTGCGCGCGCTGAAGATTGGGCTGGCTGCCGCACAGATTGCAGGGGATGACCGGAAACTCCCTCACCTTGGCCCAGGCTTCCAAATCGCGCTCGCGGACATAGGCCAGCGGCCGGATGACGACATGGCGGCCATCATCGGTCACCAGCTTGGGCGACATCGCCTTCAGTTTGCCGCCGAAGAACATGTTGAGGAATAGCGTTTCCAGAATGTCATCGCGGTGGTGTCCCAGCGCAATTTTGGTCGCGCCGAGCTCGCTGGCCACGCGGTAGAGAATACCGCGCCGCAGCCGCGAACACAGCGAACAGGTCGTCTTGCCCTCCGGCACCAAACGTTTGACGATTGAGTAGGTGTCCTGCTCCTCGATGCGGAAAGGGATGCCCAAGCCGGATAAATAGGCGGGCAGCACCTCGGCGGGAAAGCCCGGCTGCTTCTGATCCAGATTGACGGCAACGACATCAAAGCGGATCGGCGCATGTTCGCGCAGGTAAAGCAGCACATCAAGCAGCCCGAACGAATCCTTGCCGCCGGAGAGGCAAACCATCACCCTGTCGCCATCTTCGATCATGTTGTAGTCGGCGATGGCCTGACCGGTGGCGCGACGCAGCCACTTGGCCAGTTTGTTGGCCTCAAACGCGGCCTTGTTCGCCTGACGCGCCGTCGGCGCGTCCGGTTCTTGATGTATTGTCATTCGCCCAGTATAGCGGCCAGCGCGCGGCTGGCAGCGGCAAAACCAAAACTCGCGGTGACGCACACCGAGGAACCGTAACCGGCGCAGGAAAGACCCGCAGGCGCGGTAGCGCAGGCATCGGGACGTTGTACAGGCTCAAGTGAGTAGACGCAGGACAGGCCAAATTTCTTTTTCGGATCGCGCGGAAAACCGTAGTCGCGGCGCAATACCGAACGCAGTCTGGCCGCCAGCGGGTCTTGCGTGGTGCGTGACAAATCGTCGACGCGCATCTGCGCCGGATCGCGCTTGCCGCCCGCCGCGCCGGTCGTCACGACAGGAATGTTCTGCCTGCGGCAATAGGCGATGAGCGCCGCTTTCGGCAGCACTTGATCAATGGCATCGACCACGCAATCGCAAACCGGCAGAAGCGCCGAGACATTCTCCGGCGTAACGAATTCCTCTATCGTCACGGCCTCGCAATCCGGGTTGATACCCGCGATTCGCGCCCGCATCGCCAGCGCCTTGGCTTGGCCCAAGGTTTCCTCAAGCGCATGAATCTGCCGGTTCAGATTCGATTCGGCAATGTGGTCGAGATCTATCAGGGTCAACCGGCCCACGCCGCTACGCGCCAGCGCTTCCGCTGCCCAGGAACCCACCCCGCCGATGCCGATTACGCACAAATGCGCGGTGGACAGGCGAGCCAGCGCTGTTTCCCCGTAAAGGCGGGCAATGCCGCCAAACCGGCGCGAAACCTGCATCAGTGCGGCGCTGCCGCGCCCGCGCTGCCTTTACAGCCGCCCTGCCCGATGGACGCGCCCGCGCCACCGGAGCCGGGTTTTGCGGCAACGCCGCCGGTGGCAGTCACTGCGCCCGTGGTGTTGACCGTAATCGAACTGATCGCGATGGACGTCTTCTCGTTCGTGCCGCCCGAACCGATGCCCGCGCCGCCGCCGGTCGTAAACGCGCCCGCGCCGCCTGTGGCCGTCACGGCAGCTTTACCGGTAATCGTAATGGCGCCCGACCTGCCGCCGAAACCGCCGCCGATGCCTGCGCCCATGTTGCTGCTGCTGGCCGTGACCGTGCCGCCGCCGATCATGATCGCGCCGCCCGCGCCGTCGGAACCGCCGCCGATGCCCGCGCCCATGTCGCTACCGGCCGTGATCGTGCCGCCGCTGATGGTGACCGCGCCGCCTGCGCCGAAGAAGCCGCCGCCGATGCCTGCGCCGCCTGCGCCGCCGTTGGCCTTGATCGTGCCGCT
>JAISPO010000193.1 GCA_031274855.1 Zoogloeaceae bacterium
GCGAGGCTGCGCGAACTCGACAGCTTGGGTTTAACGCGCATCCTCATTCAGCAACCGCCACAAAACGAAGATTGGCGCGCCATCAACGACCGCCTGCAACGGGCGAGTCAGGGTTCAGGTTTCAGGGGACAGGATTCAGGGTTTAGCGCGTAGCGCGAAACAACAGCAGGTTTGCTCCCTCCCTTTCAAGGGGAGGGCCGGGGTGGGGATGGGGTAATAAATTAGTGTGAGTAAATCAAAACCGCTCTAGAAGTCCGGCGTTTCTTCTGCCGCAGGCGGAGGCGGGGGCGTGAGTAGTGCGCCGGAGGCGGCGCAGGCGGCGGCGCTGCCGATGAGGACAGCGATGAGGAAGGCAATGAAGCTGCCGCCACGGGGCGGTTCGACGGGTTCGGAGGTGTTTTTCCAGCCGGTAATCATCGGCATGAGCAGATTGTCTTTTTTGACTCTGGTGTAGAAGGCGATGGCGGTGAGGTGCAGGACGACCAGAATCATCAGCAGGGGTTCGAGCAGTTTGTGAATGCCGGTGATGCGTGAGGATGTGTCGCTACTGACCAGCGCGGAAAGGTAGCCGCGATAGGATATGTCGTCGTTGGCGAACAGGCCGGTCGCGGCTTGAATGCTGAGGAGGGTGAGCAGGGCGAGTACCGAGAGGGCGCCGAGCGGGTTGTGGCCGATGCCGTGCCATTGGCCGCGCAGATAGGCTTTGATGGCGGCGGGGCCTTTGATGAAGCTGGCGAAGCGCGAGTGGGTGGAGCCGGTAAAGCCCCAGACGATGCGGAAGGCGAGCAGGCCGATGATGGCGAGACCGGCGCGGCCATGCCAGACCATCGCGTTACCGCCGATTTTGGCGGTGACGAAAGCCGAGACCACGGAGGCGGCCAGCGCCCAGTGGAACAGGCGCAGCGGCAAATCCCAGAGCTTGATTTTCATGGCGTCAGACGACGGCCCCGTCGTCGGTCATGCCTTCGGGCCTGTGTTTCTTGGGCTTGACGAATTGTTCGCGCGACGCGCCCATCCACATGACCAGCGGGCTGGCGACCAGCACCGATGAGTAGATGCCGAACAGAATGCCGATGGTGAGCGCCAGCGCGAAGTAGTGCAGGGCGACGCCGCCGAAGACCAGCATCGAAGTCACCATCATTTGCGTACAGCCGTGGGTGATGATGGTGCGCGAGATGGTACTGGTGATGGCGTGGTTGAGCACCTGCGGCGTGGTCAGGCCGCGCCGCTTTTTGAAGGTTTCGCGCACGCGGTCGAAAACGACCACCGACTCGTTCACCGAATAGCCAAGCACGGCGAGAACGGCGGCCAGCACCGGCAGTGAGAACTCCCACTGGAAGAAGGCGAAGAAGCCGAGAATGATTACCACGTCGTGCAGGTTGGCGATGATGGCCGAAACCGCGAAGCGCCATTCGAAGCGTATCGCCAGATAGATGACGATGCCGATGATGACCAGCAGCAATGCCAGCGCGCCGTTCTCGAACAGTTCCTTGCCGACTTGCGGGCCGACGAATTCGACGCGCTTGAGCGACGGGATGTCATCCGGGCTGGCTTTTTCAAGCGATGCCATGATGCGTTCGCCGATTTTCGCGGTTTCCATGTCCTGAGCCAGCGGCACACGGATCAACACATCGCGCGAGGAACCGAAGTTTTGCACCTGCGGGTCGGCGAAGCCGTCGGCCTCGATCTGCTTGCGCAGGGTGTCGAGGTTGGGCGACTGGCTGTAGCTGACTTCCAGCAGGGTGCCGCCGGTGAACTCGACGGAGAAGTGCAGGCCCTTGGTGACCAGGAAAAACACGGCAGCGATAAAGGTGAGCAACGAAATGACGTTGAACACCAGCGCATAGCGCATGAAGGGGATGTCTTGTTTGATGCGGAAGAATTCCATGGCTTACACCCCGGGTTTCCAAATCTGGCCGATCGAAAGCGACGTGAGTTTCTTGCGCTGACCATAGATGAGGTTGATGATGCCGCGCGACAGGACGACGGCGCTGAACATCGAAGTGAGAATGCCCAGACAATGCACTACCGCGAAGCCGCGCACGGGGCCGGAACCGAAGATCAGCAGCGCGATACCGGCGATCAGCGTGGTGACGTTGGAGTCGAGAATGGTGGCCCAGGCGCGCTCGTAGCCGGCCATAATGGCGGCCTGCGGCGTGCTGCCGCCGCGCAATTCTTCGCGCACCCGCTCGTTGATGAGCACGTTGGCGTCGATGGCCATGCCCAGTGTCAGGGCGATAGCGGCAATGCCCGGCAGCGTCAGCGTCGCTTGCAGCAAGGAGAGCAGGGCGACCAGAAAGAGCAGGTTGGCCGATAGCGCCAGCGCCGAGACGAACCCGAACAGCAGGTAGTAAATCGTCATGAACACGGCAATGGCGATGAAGCCCCACATCGTCGAATGGAAGCCCTTGGCGATGTTGTCTGCGCCGAGCGAGGGGCCGATGGTGCGTTCCTCGATAATGTCCATGGGCGCGGCCAGCGGCGAACCGATCAGCAGGGAAAGATCGTTGGTTTCCGTGGTGGTGCGAAAGCCCGTGATCTGGAAGTGGCCGCCGAGTTCGGTCTGGATTGTCGGCGCGGTAAGCACCTCGCCCTTGCCCTTCTCGAACAGCAGAATGGCCATGCGGCGCTTGACGGCTTCGCGCGTGGTGTCCCGCATGATGCGCGCGCCGGCGCTGTCGAGGTCGACGGTGATAATCGGCTCGTGGTTTTGGCTGTCGAAACCGGAGGCGGCCTTGACGAAGCGGTCGCCGGTCAGAATGATCTGCTTGGAAAGCAGCAGGGTTTCGGTTTCGCCGCGGCGTCTGGCGTGGAACAGCTCGGTGCCGGGCGGGATATCGCCCCGGATCGCGGCCTGAACTTTTTCGGGATCGTAGTTAAGCGGAGTCCCCGGCGACATGTGCGCTTCGACCATACGCACTTCCAGCGTGGCGGTGCGGCCAAGCATGTCCTTGGCTTTAGCGATGTCCTGTACGCCAGGGAGCTGGACGACAATGCGGTCGGCGCCCTGCTGCTGAATCACCGGCTCGGCGACGCCGAGTTCGTTGATCCGGTTATGCAGGGTGGTGATGTTCTGCTTGATGGCGGATTCCTGAATGCGCCTTTCGGCCTGCAACTTGAGCGTTGCCGTCAGCAGAAAGTCGGCGCCGTCCTCGCTGGGCACCGTAGTCAAATCGTCCTGACCGCTGCTGAGAACATTGCGGGCCTTCTCGCGGGTTTCAGCATCGCGGAACTTGATGACGATGGTGTCGCGCTCGCGGGTGATGCCGCTGTGGCGGACGTTTTTGTCGCGCAGCAGGGTACGCAAATCCGCCGCAGTCGAATCGAGACGTTTGGCGATGGCGCCCTTCATGTCCACTTGAAGCAGGAAGTGCAAGCCGCCGCGCAGGTCGAGGCCGAGATACATCGGCAGCGCGTGGATGCTGGTCAACCAGGTCGGCGAGGCCGAGAGCAGGTTGAGCGCGACGCTGTAAGTGGGATCGGCATGATCGGGATTGAGCGCCCGCTCAATGGCATCCCTGGCCTTCATCTGGGTGTCGGTATCGGCCAGACGGACGCGGATATTGCCCGGATCGGCGAAGATGCCGGTGTAGGAGATACCGGCATCCTTCAGGGTGGTTTCGACCTTGCTGAGCAGGGCGTTATCGACCTTGATGGTGGCCTTGACGCTGGCGATCTGCACCGCCGGCACTTCGCCGAAGAAATTCGGCAGCGTGTAGAGCAGGCCGAAGATGAGCGCGACGACAATCAGCGCGTTCTTCCAAAGCGGAAATCGATTCATGGTAAGACACCGTCACCGGCGCGCGCACGCGCCGGCGGCAAGAGAAAAATCAAAGGGATTTCAGCGTGCCCTTAGGCAACAGCGCGCCGATAGCCTGCTTCTGAAGGGTCACTTCAACCGGCCCGTCCTTGCCTTCCGCGACTTCGACGGTGATGTAGTTCTCGCCGATTTTGGCGACGCGCCCGAGAACGCCGCCTTGGGTGACTATTTCGTCGCCCTTGGCCAGTTCACCGATCATTTTCCGGTGTTCTTTGGCCTTCTTCATCTGCGGTCGAATCATCAGGAACCACAGTACGACAAACATCAGGGCAAATGGGAGCAATCCCATCAGGCCACCGGACGGGTCTTGCGCGGCGGGCGCGGCTTGGGCGAAAGCGTCAGAAATCAGCAACATGTTGTACTCCAGTAAATCAGATAAGCGCGGGATTATACCGGCCCGCGG
>JAISPO010000194.1 GCA_031274855.1 Zoogloeaceae bacterium
GGGCTGCCGGAAGCGCCGGTCACGGTCACGCGCCTCCCCGCGTATTCCTCTTCCACGTTATCGCGGTAGATGCTCCAGGGGGAACTGGCGGTCGAAAGCCGCCGCCAGATTTCGGCGCCGACGCCGTCGTATTCGAGCGCGGTACCGTCATCGAACTGGACGAGCAGGCATTGCGACTGCGCATCGTAGCCGATGCCGCGCAATTTGCCGGAACTGACGCGCTTGATTTCCATGCGGCGCTACCGTTGGCTGCCCGTTTCGGGCGGCGCGTTGCCGTCTGCCGCTTTGCGCGCCTGCTTCTCGCGCAGCCGCTTGTTCTTGTCCTCACTGGCGAAAACGTAGCGTCCCGCCAGCACGCAACCCTTCATGCCGGGATTGCAGGGCAGGTTGTCGATTTTCGTGCAGATGTCGTTGAGCTCGTGCGGACATCCCCAACTGCCGGCCATGAACGCATCTCCCCAGTCCGTTTTTCTCATTGTATCCATGCCGGAGGCCGGACGTCGACCGAAAACCGGCAGCGCGATTGAAAGTCTTGAGCGTAAAATCGCCCACAAGGATCAACAACATGGGGAGTTGCATCATGGCGAGTTACGCCACAGAATCGATTCGCGCCGTTGCTCTTGTGGGTCATGGCGGTTCCGGCAAAACAACGCTGGCAGAAGCGCTATTGTTCAAGGCTGGCGCGATTGCCGCCAAGGGCATGGTCGAGAAGGGGAGCACGGTCTGCGACTTCGACGCGCAGGAAAAGGCGGCGGGCCACTCGCTCAACTCCGCGCTGGTCAATTTTGCCGCTGAGGGCGTGCATATCCATTTGGTCGATGCCCCGGGTTATCCCGATTTCGCCGGACAGGCTTTCGCGGCGCTGGCCGCGGTCGATACCGTCATGGTGGTCATCAACGCCCAGACCGGTGTTGAGTTGATGACTGAGCGTATGTTGCGTGCCGCCAAGCAGCGCGGTCTGGCGCGCATGATCGTCATCAACAAAATCGACGCCGATAACGTTGATCTGCCGGGCGTGGTCGCCGATATCCGCGCGCGCTTCGGCAACGAGTGCAAGGTGCTCGACCTGCCCGCGCATGACCGGGCCGATGTGGTCGAAGTGCTGGAACACGAATCGGGCGACACCGATTTCGACAGCGTTGCCCACGCCCACCGCGAGTTGATCGACCAACTGGTCGAGGAGGACGAAAACCTTCTCGCGCGTTACCTTGAGGACGGCAAAGACCCGTCGCCGGGCGAACTGCACGGGCCTTTCGAAAAGGCGCTGCGCGAAGGTCATCTGGTGCCCATCCTGTTCGTCTCGGCCAAGACTGAGGCGGGCTTGGATCATCTCATGCACGCGCTGGCAACGCTTGCGCCCAATCCGGCCGAAGGCAACGCGCCGCCCTTCTACAAGGGCGAGGCGGGCAGCCCGGATAGCGTCGCCTTCCCTGCCGAGCCTGATCCGAAGAAGCATGTGCTGGCCCATGTGTTCAAAATCATCGCCGATCCCTACATGGGCAAGGTCGGTGTTTTCCGTATGTATCAAGGCACGATGCGCAAAGATGCCCAGCTTTTCGTCGGCGACGGCAAAAAGCCGTTCAAGGCAACCCATCTCTACCAGTTGCAGGGCAAGGATTACATCGAGGTCGACGAATTACTGCCGGGCGATATCGGCGCTGTCGCCAAGGTCGAGGAACTTCAATTCGACTGCGTGCTGCACGACTCGCACGACGAGGATCATATCTATCTCAAGCCGCTGGAATTCCCGCAACCCATGCAGGGGCTGGCCGTCGAGACCAAGAAGAAAAGCGACGAGCAGCGGCTGTTCGAAATCCTGCGCAAGCTGGAAATGGAAGACCCCTGCTTCCGTATCGAGCGCCATCCGACCACGCACGAAACCGTCATCCGCGGCCTGGGCGAAATGCACCTGCGCTACAAGCTCGAAAAAATGGCCAGCCAGTACAAAATGGAACTGGCGACCAAACCGCCGCTGATTCCTTACCGCGAGACCATTACCAAAAATGCCGAAGGCCACTGCCGCCACAAGAAGCAAAGCGGCGGCGCCGGACAATTCGGCGAGGTGTATCTCAAGGTCGAGCCGCTTGAACGCGGCGCCGGCATCGAGTTTGTCGATCAGGTCAAGGGCGGCGTGATTCCCAGCGTGTTCATACCGGCTGTCGAAAAAGGCGTGCGGCAGGCGCTGGCCGATGGCGTTGTCGCCGGTTATCCGGTCGAGGATGTGCGCATCATTGTGTACGACGGCAAGACGCATCCGGTGGACGGCAAGGAAGTTGCGTTCGTCAATGCCGGCCGCAAAGCCACCATTGCCGCCGTTCAGGCCGCCAGCCCAATCGTGCTGGAACCCATCGTCAACGTCGAGGTCATCATTCCCGAAGCCTTCATGGGCGACATTGCCGGCGACCTCTCTTCGCGGCGCGGCCATGTCACCGGCACCACGCCCCGCAGCCACGGCTCGGCGGCCATCGCTGGCGAAGTCCCGCTGGCCGAGATCACCGACTACGCCTCCAAGCTCAAATCAGTCACCGGCGGCCA
>JAISPO010000019.1 GCA_031274855.1 Zoogloeaceae bacterium
CTGACCATCTTCCTCCATCTTGTGGGCAGCCTCCATGATCGGGCCACGAATGTCGTAGAGCACATCGGCCAGTTTGCTGGACTTCAATATGGGTCGCTGCATATGTCTTCCAATTAATAGCGGTAGCCTGCTGGCGGCAAGCCACTCGGCGGGAAAAGGTATAATCCTACAGAAGCCCATGATTTGCCGCAATTAACTTGCTTGCGGCCCATATCGCCAACCGGTATTTTCCCTGCCCCTGATGACTGTCCGCACCCGCTTCATCGCCGGCTTGCTGGCCCTTGCCCTGATCTGGTTCGGCACGCTGGACTACCGCAAGCTGGTGCGGCCCGACGAAGGCCGTTATGCCGAAATTCCGCGTGAGATGGCGCTAAGCGGCGATTGGGTCACACCTCGGCTGAATGGCCTTAAGTATTTTGAGAAGCCGCCGCTGCAATACTGGGCAACCACTGCCGCTTTTAAAATTTTTGGCCCCGCCGAGTGGACGGCGCGTTTATGGCCGGCCCTGACCGGCTTTCTCGGCATCCTGCTGGCCGGTTTCACCGCGCGACGGCTGTTCGGGCCGACTGCCGCCCTGTACGCCGTTACGATACTGTCCAGCAGCCTGCTCTACCTCGCCATGGCCCAGATCAATGCCGTGGATATGGGGATGTGCTTTTTTCTGGAAGCCGCGGTTTGCGGCTTCCTGCTGGCCCAGGGAGGCAACCGGCGCTGGATGCTGGCGGCTTGGGCAGGGCTGGCTTTGGCCGTGCTTTCCAAAGGCATTGTCGCGCTGGTGTTGACCGGCGGCACCTTGATTCTCTACTCCATTCTGTCACGCGACTGGTCGCCTTGGCGCCGCTTTGAATGGGCGCGCGGGTTACCGCTTTTTCTGCTGATCGCAGTCCCCTGGTTCATCGCCGTGTCGCTGGCGAATCCCGAATTTCCGCGCTTCTTTTTCATCCATGAGCATTTCGAGCGTTTCCTGACGACGGTGCATCGCCGTTACCAGCCGTTCTGGTTTTTTGTACCCCTCCTGCTGCTGGGCGCCTTGCCCTGGACGGGCATGGCGCTACAGGCATTGAGGCAGGCATGGACGCGGCGCACTGAAACGGAATTTCAGGCGCGGCGTTTTCTGCTGATCTGGTGTCTGGTGGTCTTCGGCTTTTTCAGCATTTCCAGTTCCAAGCTGCCCGCCTACATCCTGCCGCTCTTTCCGGCGCTGGCGCTGTTGCTGGCCGACTATCTGCCGCGGATGCCGCAACGCGCCCTGCTCGGTCATCTTGGCTTGCTGGCGCTGGTTGCGTTAACCGGCCTGCTGCTGTCCCCGATCATCGCCGACGGCGCCGACGAAATCACGCCGCCGGAAATGGTCGTCCCCTACGCGCGCGTTGCCGCCTTCTCGGCGGCGATCTGGCTCGCCGGTATCCTGACAGCCTTCTGGCTGGTCTGGCGGCAACGCCGGACGCCAGCGATGCTGACGCTGGCTGCGGCTTCGCTGCTGGCGGGCTTGGGCATCCTGCTCGGTCACAACAATTTGAACCAATCGAGTTCCGCCCATTTCATCGCCAGTCAGGTCAAGCCGCTGCTAACGCCGGAGGCGTCTTTCTACAGCGTGGGCGTTTATGACCAAACCCTGCCGTTCTATCTGGGCCGCACCATCACGCTGGTGCGGTATCGTGACGAATTCGCCTTGGGACAGGATCAGGAGCCGGACAAGTGGATTCCCACCGAAGCCGAATTCCGGCAACGCTGGCTGGCCGACCGCGACGCCTTTGCCTTTGTCGAGCCGGACACTTACGAAGACCTGCGCCGGAGCGGCTTCCCGATGGTCGAAGCCGCCCGCGATACTCGTCGCGTCATTATCAGAAAGCCGCAACCATGACCCTCGTCAGCTTCGCCCTTGTCCTCGCCGGCGTGCTGCTCAATGCCGCCGCGCAGTTGCTGCTCAAGGCCGGTACCAATGCCGTCGGTCATTTTGAATTCCACCTCGACAACGCGCTGCCAATCGGCATGAAGCTGGCCTTCGAGCCGCACATTCTCGGCGGGCTGGCCTGCTATGTTGTCAGTGTCGTCATCTGGATCATGGCGCTGTCGCGCGTGCCGGTATCGGTCGCCTATCCCATGCTGTCGATCGGTTACATCGTCAATGCCATCGCAGCTTTCTATCTGTTTCAGGAACCGCTGGCCGGTCAGAAGCTGCTGGGTATCGGCTTCATCGTCGTCGGCGTCTGGCTGGTGGCGCGCGCATGAATATTCCATTTCTTCCCTTCACCCGTCCGAGCATTGACGAGGAAACCATCGCCGCCGTCGGCGAGGTGCTGCGTTCCGGCTGGCTGACCAGCGGCCCGAAGATGCAGGCTTTCGAAGCCGCGCTATCGGAATACTGTGGCGGCCGTCCGGTGCGCGCTTTCAACTCCGGCACGGCGACGCTGGAAGTCGCGCTGCGGCTGGCAAATGTCGGCCAGGGCGACACGCCCATCACCACGCCGCTGACCTGGGTCGCCACCGCCAACGTAATGCTGGAAGTAGGCGCGACGCCTGCGTTCGTCGACGTCGATCCGGCCACACGCAACATCGACCTCGCCAAGCTGGATGCCGCCATCAAGCCAAGCACCAAGGCCATCCTGCCGGTCGATCTCGCCGGTTTGCCGGTCGACCGCCAGCGGCTTTACGAAATCGCCAAGCGCCACGGTGTGCGCGTCATTGAGGACGCCGCACAGTCACTCGGCGCCAGCTCATGTGGCCAGCGTATCGGCGCTATCGGCGATTTTGTCTCCTTCAGTTTTCACGCCAACAAAAACATCACCACCTCGGAAGGCGGCGCGCTGGCGCTGCCGCCAGATGCTGATCCGGCGCTCTGCGAACGGCTGCGCCTGCAAGGCGTGCGCCGCTTCCCCGATGGCGAAATGGATGTGGATGTACTCGGCGGCAAGTTCAATCTCACCGATATCGCCGCGGCCATCGGACTCGGTCAACTGAAACGCTTGAGCGAATTCACCGCGCGGCGGCGGCATCTGGCCCGCCTCTATTTCGAGCGCATAGACCCGAAGCTCGGCCTCGAACTGCCGCCCGCCGATTTTGAAAATTCCAACTGGCATATGTTCCAGCCGCTACTGCCGAAAAACGTGAATCGCGGCGCGTTCATCGCCGCCATGAAAGAGCGCGGCATCGGCGTCGGGGTACATTATCCGGCGCTGCATCTGTTCAGTCTCTACCGGCAGCTTGGCTTCAAGGCGGGTGATTTTCCGGTTGCCGAGGATATTGGCCGCCGCATTGTCACCCTGCCGCTCTTCCCCGCGATGAGCGATACCGACGTCGACCGTGTATGCTCTGCGTTATCCGCAATCCTTGGCAAACCATGAATACTCCCGAAGTCTCCGTCATCATTCCGGTCTATAACGAAGAGGACGGCCTGCAAGCCCTCTACGGTCGGCTTTATCCGGCGCTCGACGCCTTGAACACGAGCTACGAAGTCATCTTTGTTAACGACGGCAGCCGCGACCGTTCCGCCGCGCTACTGCGCGAGCAATGGGAAAAGCGCCCCGATGTAACGCGGGTGATTCTGCTCGCCGCCAACGCCGGTCAGCACATGGCAATCATGGCGGGTTTCGAGAAATGCCGCGGTCAGATCGTCGTCACGCTCGACGCCGATTTGCAAAATCCGCCTGAAGAAATCGGCAAGCTGGTCGCCAAAATGCGCGAAGGGTACGATTGCGTCGGCTCGATCCGCCAAAACCGGCGCGACAGCGCCTTCCGCCGTTACGCCTCGCAGGCGATGAACCGGCTGCGCGAACGCATCACCCATATCAAAATGACCGATCAGGGCTGCATGTTGCGCGCTTATGCGCGACCGCTGATCGACGCCATCAACAGTTGTCATGAGGTCAATACCTTCATTCCGGCGCTGGCCTACACGCTGGCGCAGAACCCAACCGAAATCGAAGTTGCCCACGAAGAACGTCACACCGGCGAATCAAAATATTCGCTCTACAGCCTGATCCGGCTCAACTTCGACTTGATGACCAATTTCTCGGTCGTGCCGCTGCAAGCGTTTTCGATGACCGGCATTATCATCTCGCTGCTGTCGGCGTTCTTTGTCGTCTTTCTTGTCATTCGCCGCCTGATGGTCGGCCCCGAAGCCGAGGGCATGTTCACGCTGTTCGGCATCGCCTTCTTCCTGATCGGCCTGACACTGTTCGGCGTCGGCATGCTCGGCGAATATGTGGGCCGCATTTACCAGCAGGTTCGTCACCGGCCCCGTTACATCATCGGCGCCGTACTGGAACGATGACCCGCGCCGTCGTTTTCGCCTATCACGATGTCGGCGTCCGCTGTCTGAAAGTGCTGCTGGCGCAGGGCGTTGACGTTGCCCTTGTCGTCACTCACGAAGACAGCCCGGATGAAAATATCTGGTTCGGCAGCGTCGCCGCCACCGCTGCCGAATATGGCATTCCGGTCGCCACGGCTAGCGACCCCAACACGCCAGAATTCATCGCGCGGCTGCAAACCTTGCATGCCGATTTCCTGTTCTCTTTCTACTATCGCCACATGCTGAAACCGGCGGTACTGGCGACTGCCAAGCGGGGCGCTTACAACCTGCACGGCTCGCTGCTGCCCCAATATCGGGGCCGCGTGCCGATCAACTGGGCTGTCCTGCGCGGCGAAACCGAGACCGGCGCGACGCTGCACCGCATGGTTGAAAAGCCCGACGCGGGCGAAATCGTCGCGCAACAGGCCGTGCCCATTCTGCCCGACGATACCGCCGGTGAAGTGTTCGGCAAAGTCGTCGCTGCCGCCGAACTCTGCCTCGCCGCCGCGCTGCCGCTATTGATCGCCGGCACTGCGCCGCATCGGGTCATGGATTTACAGACCGGCAGCTACTTCGGCGGTCGCAAGCCCGAAGATGGCCGCATCGACTGGCGTTTGTCCGCGCGGGAAATCCATAACCTCGTCCGCGCCGTCGCGCCCCCCTATCCGGGCGCGTTCTGCGACACCCCCGCCGGACGCCTGCGTCTGTTGCGTACAATACACATCAACGATGCGCCTGCCGGCGGCGGCTTGTATTCGGCAAATGGCGCGATTTACGTCCGCTGCGGCGACGGCCAATGCCTGCGTGTGCTGTCGGCGGAACTGAACGGCCAGCCGCTCAACGCACATGATCTCGATAACCGCTCCATTCCTTTGGGTTGAACAAGCATGAAGAAAATTCTCATCCTCGGCGTCAATGGCTTCATCGGCCATCACCTCTCCCAGCGCATCATGGATACCACTGGCTGGGAGGTCTACGGCATGGACATGAATGCCGACCGCGTAACCGATCTCATACCCAACAAGCGTTTCCATTTCTTCGAGGGCGACATTCTGGTCAACAAGGAATGGATTGAGTACCACGTCAAGAAATGCGATGTCATTCTGCCGCTGGTCGCCATCGCCACACCGGCCACTTATGTCAAGGAACCGCTGCGCGTTTTCGAACTCGATTTTGAGGCCAATCTGCCCATCATCCGGCAGGCGGTCAAGTACAAGAAGCGCGTTATTTTCCCCTCGACTTCCGAAGTCTACGGCATGTGCCGCGACCCCGAATTCGATCCCGATAATTCCGAACTGATCCTCGGCCCCATCAACAAGCCGCGCTGGATTTACAGTTGCGCCAAACAAATGATGGATCGCGTCATCCACGCCTACGGCCAGCAGGAAGGCCTGCAATACACGCTGTTCCGGCCCTTCAACTGGATCGGCCCGGGCCTCGATTCCATCCACACGCCCAAGGAAGGCAGCTCGCGCGTCATCACCCAATTCCTCGGCCACATCGTGCGCGGCGAGACCATCAAGCTGGTCGATGGTGGCACGCAAAAGCGTTCCTTCACCTACGTCAGCGACGGCATCGCCGCGTTGATGAAAATCATCGAGAACAAAAACGGCATCGCTGACGGCAAGATTTACAACATCGGCAACCCGAAGAACAACTATTCGATCCGCGAACTTGCCAAGCTGATGCTCGACCTCGCTGCGCAATATCCCGAATACGCCGAAGGTTTGGCCAAGGTGAAAATCGCCGAGACCACTTCGGGCGAGTACTACGGCAAGGGCTATCAAGACACGCAACACCGCGTGCCGAAAATCGCCAACACCATGGCCGATCTCGGCTGGACGCCGCAAGTCAGTTTCGAGGATGCCTTGCGCAGCATTTTCGAGGCTTATCGCGGCGACGTCGCCGAAGCGCGCAAGCTGATGGACTGAGCGCGTGCCGACCCTCGCCCTCAAGGTCGACGTCGACACCTTTCGCGGCACCCGTCATGGCGTGCCGCGCCTCATCGACCTCCTGCGCCGCCACGAAGCCGGTGCCACCTTCTTGTTTTCGCTCGGGCCGGATCACACGGGCCGCGCCATCAAGCGCGTCTTCCGCAAAGGCTTCTTCGGCAAAGTCTCGCGCACCTCAGTCGTCAGTCACTACGGTTTGCGCACCCTGATGTACGGCACCCTGCTCCCCGGCCCCGATATTGGCCGCCGCTGCCGCGACATCCTGACCGCCACCCGCGACGCCGGTTTTGAAACCGGCATCCACTGCTGGGATCACGTCAAATGGCAGGATGGCGTCGAACGCGCTGATAGCGCATGGACAGAAGCCCAGATGCAACACGCGATTGACCGCTACGCCGACATCTTCGACCAAGCCCCCAAAACCCACGGCGCCGCCGGCTGGCAAATGAATCCCCACGCCCTGCGCCTGACGCAGCGGCAAGGCTTCGCCTATGCCTCCGACTGCCGCGGCACCCACCCCTTCATCCCCGTCTGCCAGGGCGAAATCATCCTCTGCCCGCAAATCCCGACCACGCTGCCCACGCTCGACGAACTGATCGGTCTCGACGGCATCACCGCAGAAAACGTGCACGATCACCTGCTTGCTCTCACCGCCACCCCCAAAGATCACGTCTACACCCTCCACGCCGAACTCGAAGGTATGCGCCTGTCCAACGTATTCGAAAAACTCCTGACCGGCTGGCGCGCCCAAGGCTACCAACTCGTCGCCCTGAAAGGCGCCGCCGCCCAACTCAACATCACCACCCTCCCCCGCTGCGAAATCCTGCGCGGCGAAGTGTCAGGCCGTTCGGGAACGCTGATGGTGCAAGGCAGGGAATTTCTGGATGATTACGCTAACTAGCGTTATGGCTTTGTTGGGGTTCGCAGGCTCACCCCAACCTACCGCGCTGGCGATTGCGAAAGCACGGCTGGAGTGAAAGCGGCTGCCATGCAACCCACTCAAAAATATCTCCCTGCCGTCTTTTATCTACTCGCCGCCGCCGTCGTTCTGGGCTTGGGCATAGACGCGGCGACGGGCTTGACGGGCAAAGATGAATATCTGCTTGGGCTGCGCATACCGCTGGAAATGATGCAGGGAGATCACTGGTGGGTGCCCTTCATTGATGGCGTGCCGCGCTTGAAGAAGCCGCCGATGTTGTACTGGCTGGGGCGGGGCAGTTTTGAAATTTTCGGGCCGTCGCTGCTGGCGGCGCGGGCTATCACGGTCGCCTTTGCCTTGTTGCTGCTCGGCTGTACCGCTTGGTTGGGACGGTATCTGACGGGCCGCTGGCAAACCGGATTGCTGGCCGCTGCCGTGTTGCTGGGCATGAGCGGCATGGCTTCCGAATCGCGCCGCTTGATGCTCGATGTGCCAGTGGCGGCGCTGTCGGTGACAGCGTTGTGTTGCTATCTGTCTTGGCTGGATCGTCCGCGCATCACGGCACTATTGGGGACAGCCGCATGTCTGTGCGCCGCCCTGCTGACCAAAGGCCCGATTGCCTTTGTCGCCTGCGGCGGCGGCCTGCTGGCGCTGTGGGCGACGCGGCGCGAAACGCTGCTTGCTCTCCGGCAACGCTGGTGGGCGCATCTCGTCATGCTTGGGTTGGCGCTGGCGCTGCCGGTGTTCTGGTACTTGCAGGTGCGCGCGCTCTACGGCGCGGAACTGGCGCAGGCCGCGCAGGATGAAATGGAGGCGCGGCAGATCGGTCTTTCCGCCGATGCCCTGATCGGCATTATCACCATCGCGCTGCCCTGGCCGTTTGTGGCCTTCGCAGGGCTTTGGTCTTTGCGCCGCGAGGCGAACACGCGCTTTGCCGCCGTCTGGCTGCTGGCAACACTCGTGCCGTTTTTCTTCATCCGCAGCTTCGACCGCTACTTGATCGGCTCGCTGCCCGCGCTGGCGCTGCTGGCGGCCTTCGCGCTCAAAGCCGGTAAAGACGCCCTCTGGGCCAAACGCTTGGGCAGCCTGTTGATGGCGCTACCGGCAGCGATATTGGCGCTCCTGCTCTGGCGCTGGCAACTCGGCGGCTGGTGCTTGCTGTCGCTGGTCTGGCTCGGTTTTGTTTTCGTCTGGTGGCGGCGCGCGTCCAACGCCGTTAGTCTCGCCGCCACTGCGGCGCTGCTGTGGGCCATAGGCTGGGGCGTCGCCTTTCCCGCGCTCGGCGTCAATAGCGTGCCGCCAGCCGTCATTGAACTGGCGCATGATAAATCGGTGATCCTGTTCGACGGCCCGCAACCGGCCCTGCTGCCCATTCTCGAAAAGCGTCCGCTGCGCCAAACCAGTCAACTCGCCCTGCCCATCGAAGCAGGTACGCTGATGATGGTACGCGCTGAAGATCGCGCCGCGCTCGATGCGCAACTGGCCGCGCTCAATCTCAAAGCCACTTTGCGGCTCGAATACCAGTCGCTGACTTCGGCAGGTTCCGGCATCCGTTTTGCCAAGTCTGGCGCGACGGCCGGGGACTGGCGTCGGGCTTGGGATGAACGCAGCCCCGCGCCGCTGATGTCGACCGTGCAAGCGCTGGAGGTATTGCCGTGACCTTGAACCCTCACGTTCGCCGCTACTTGCCGCTCGCGGTATTCGCCGCCGCGCTGGCGCTGGCGTTGCCCTCGCTGCAACCCTTGCCCGCACCGCAGTTGCAGTCAGTAGTAGCAACGCCCACCGCAGTCGCAAACACCGGCATGGAACGCCGCTTCCTCGTCAATCCCGCAGCTTCGGCGCATAGCGCCAGTCTTGCCGATCTCGGCGATAGCAAAATCGCTGCCGCCTGGTTCGCGGGCAGCCGTGAAGGCGCAGCCGATGTCAATATCGTTTTCGCCACCTTCGACGGCAAGGACTGGAACGCGCCCAAAGCCATCATGACGCGGGAGCAGGTTCAGCGCGACACCCGCCGTGTAGTACGCAAGCTCGGCAATCCGGTGTTGTGGCGCGACGCAGGCGGCCGCTTGCATCTGTGGTTTGTCAGCGTCGCTTACGGCGGCTGGGCTGGTAGCGCCCTCAATCACGCGCAGTCCGATGATGGCGGTGCCCACTGGTCACCGGCCCGCCGCCTGATTACCTCCCCCTTCCTCAACATTTCGACACTGGTACGCGGTTCGCCGCTGCCGCTGGCCGATGGCGGCGTGGCGCTGCCGGTGTATCACGAGTTCATTGCCAAGCGCCCCGAATGGCTGCGTTTCGATGCGAACGGAAAGATTGTCGACAAGCGGCGGTTTCCTGCCAGCGCCCGCCTGTTGCAAGCGACGGCGGCAGCGATTGACGAACGCAATATCCTCGCCCTCATGCGCGACGCGGGGCCGAAGCGCCGCATTCACGCCGCCCGCAGCGCCGACAGCGGCGCAAGCTGGACACCCGCCGAAGCCACAGCTTTACCCAATCCCAATGCCGGTATCGCACTGTTACGTCTGGCCGATGGCCGCCTGCTGCTGGCCTCGAATCCCGCGGAAGGCGGGCGTAATCTGCTGGCCTTGCAGGTGTCGTCCGATCAGGGGCAGACCTGGTCGCCGCCGCAATTCATCGAGCGCGGCGCTGATGAGGATGAATACTCCTATCCGATTTTGCTGCAAGACGAAACCAGCATGATTCATCTGGCCTACACCTGGAAGCGCCAGACGATTGCTCACTTGCGCTTCGCGCCAGCGGCGCTGGAGGTGGCGAAATGATGACCGCCTTCGACTTTTTAAGCATCACCACCATGCAATTGCTCATCCTCAGCCTTGGCTCACTTGCCGCCAAGAAGCCCTTGCTCACCGCCTTTTCCCGCGACTGGCGAGCGCCGGGGCTGATCGCCGCCTTCGGTGTATTGTTCTATCCGCTCGCGCTGGGCGCGGGCGATTTCGACCCCTACCGGCTCGGCTACCAGCCCGCCCTGCTGCTAACCGTATTGGCCTTGCCCGCGCTTTATCTCTGGTGGCGCGGGCAGGCGCTCTGGCTCTGGCTGCTGACGATTGACCTGCTCGCCTTCGCCCTTGGTCTGCTCGAATCGGTCAATTTCTGGGACTATTTGATCGACCCGCTGCTGACCATCGCCTGCATAATATTGGCCATACGCAACTTCATCCGCCACCGAGCCACACCATGAATGAACCCGCCGCTTGCGATGTTTCCATCGTCATCCCGATTTACAACGAGGCGGAGAGCCTGCCCGATCTGGTCGCCCGCGTCGGCGATGCCATGTCGCCGAGCGGTTTTTCCTTCGAGTTGATTTGCGTCGACGATGGCTCGAAAGACGATTCCGCCCGCATCCTCGCCGATCTCGCCAGCCGAACGCCTTGGCTGATGCCGCGTTACCTGATGCGCAACTACGGACAGACGGCGGCGCTGCAAGCCGGTTTCGACGCCGTGCGCGGCCGCTACACAGTGACGCTCGACGGCGACTTGCAAAATGATCCGCTCGACATCCCCGATCTGATTCGCACGCTCGAAACGCGCAACGACATCAACATGATTTCGGGCTGGCGCAAGGACAGGCAGGACGCCGCCCTCAGCCGCAAAATTCCCTCGATGATCGCCAACCGCATCATCGCCCGTGTCACCGGCGTCAAGCTGCACGATTACGGCTGCGCCCTCAAAGCCTACCGCACGGAGTTGATCCGCCGCATCCGTCTCTACGGCGAACTGCATCGCTTCATTCCGGTGCTGGCGTTCGAGGCGGGCGCGAAAATCATCGAAGTGCCGGTGCGCCATCACGCCCGCGCGCGCGGCGTCAGCAAATACGGCATCGACCGCACTTTCCGCGTCATTCTCGATCTGCTGCTGATGAAGTTCATGCTGCGCTACCTGCATCGTCCCCTGCACGCCTTCGGCGGCGCGGGCCTGTGGCTGCTGGCGCCGGGCGGTGTCATCTGCGCTTACATGGCGATGCTCAAGCTCTTCGGCGAGTCGATAGGCGGACGTCCCCTGCTGCTGCTCGGCATCATGCTGGTGTTAATGGGCGTGCAACTGATCGGTCTCGGCCTGCTCGGCGAAATTCTCATCCGCATTTATCACGAACCGGAAGGCCGCGCTCAATACCGGCTGAGGCCACCGCCGGAGCATTAATTGAACACGCAATCCCTGCGTCTGCTGGCGAGCATCGGCCTGATTGCGCTGGTGCTCTGGCTGGTCGGGCCAACTGAAATCATGGCCGCCTTCGCGGGGGCCGACCCTTGGTGGCTGCTTGCCGGTTTTGTCTGCGCGGTCAGCGCCAGCCTGTGCGCCTCCCTGCGCTGGCATGCGCTGGCCATCTGGCTCGGCATGGACGCCTCGCGCCGTACCATGATCGTCGCCCAGTGGCGCGGCATCACCGCCAACGCGATACTGCCGGGCGGCACCCTGAGCGGCGACGCCCTGCGCGCCCTGCATCTCAACCAAGCCGGTAGCGACCTGCTGCCGGCCACTGCCAGCGTCATCCTCGACCGCCTAAGCGGGCTTTGGGTGCTGGTCACGCTATCGCTCTCGACCACCGCGCTCGCGCTTTTCTTCGGCCTGCTACCGGCGGGACGGCTGCCGGTATCGGCGCTGGCCGCCGCCCTGTTCGCCGCCACCTCGCTGCTCACGCCCTTCCTGCTCTGGCAACTTTCCGCCAGCACCCGCCGCCATTTACCGGCACGCTTCGCGGCCCTGCTCGATACCGTGCACCAGCACCCGCGCCCCTTCCGCCAATATCTCGCGCAACTGGCCTGGTCGGGCACAGTGCAAATCGCCTGCATCCTCGCCTTCGCCTGCGGCGGCTGGGCAGTCGGCATGGCGCTGCCCTTCTGGCAATTCATCATCGTCGCCGGTCCGATTTTCATTTTCGCCACCCTGCCGGTCAGCGTCGGCGGATGGGGCACGCGGGAAGCCGCCGCCGCCCTCACCCTTGGCCTGCTCGGCGTCTCCAAAGACCTCGCCGTCGCCACCGCCGTCCTCTATGGCCTGTTCGCCACCCTGCAGGGAGTTCTGGGCGCAGTGACTTTCATCAAATCCGCCAAGCCTTGAGCCTTGCAATAAGCGGAATTGCTGGTGTTTCCCGTGGTTCTTTTCCGGCTTTCGTTGAGGCCGGCGTGATTATCTTGAGCCTATTCCCCATCCCCATTTTTCTGCCATGAACACTAAAAAAACCGCCAAGCCAATCAAGCTGTTCGTCCTCGATACCAACGTGCTGATGCACGATCCGACGAGCCTGTACCGCTTCGAGGAGCACGACATTTTCCTGCCGATGATGACGCTGGAAGAACTGGACGCCAACAAGAAAGGCGTCTCGGAGGTGGCCCGCAATGCCCGTCAGGCCAGCCGGATGCTGGACGAGATCATTTCGGGCTGCGAGCATGAAATCAAATCCGGCATCGAGCTTGCCGGAGCTTCGCGCGATCTCGCTTCGGGCCGCCTGTTCCTGCAAACCGAGGCCATGAACGGCGGCCTGCCCGCCTCGCTGCCGACTTCCTCGCAGGGCGACAACCAGATTCTGTCGGTGCTGATGTTTTTGTCCAAGGCGTTTCCCAAGCGTCCGGTCATTCTGGTGTCGAAAGACATCAACATGCGCATCAAGGCCCGCGCCTTGGGCATGGAGGCGCAGGATTATTTCAACGACAAGGTGCTTGAAGATACCGACCTGCTTTATTCGGGCGCGCTGGAACTGCCCGCCGATTTCTGGAACACCCACGGCAAGGACATGAAGTCGTGGAAGCAGGATAGCCGCACGCTTTACAAAATCACTGGCCCGCTCTGCCCCGACATGCTGGTCAATGAATTCGTCTACAGCGATGATGGCGACAAGCCTTTTCAGGCCAGCGTCCGCGAACTCGCGGGCAAGAGCGCCGTGCTGTCCACACTCATCGACTACAGCCATCAGAAGAACGCCGTCTGGGGCATTACCGCGCGCAACCGCGAGCAGGGCTTTGCCCTCAATCTGCTGATGGATTCCGATATTGATTTCGTGACCCTGCTCGGTCAGGCCGGTACGGGCAAAACGCTGTTGACGCTTGCCTCGGCGCTGACCCAGACGCTCGAAACCAAGCGTTATTCCGAAATCATCATCACCCGCGTCACCGTGCCGGTCGGCGAGGACATCGGTTTCCTGCCGGGTACCGAGGAAGAAAAAATGACGCCCTGGATGGGGGCCATCGAGGACAACCTCGACGTGCTCAACAAGCCTGCTGAAACCGGCGAGAAGGGTGGCAACTACGGCGGCAATTATGGCGGTGATTGGGGCCGCGCTGCGACCATGGATTTGATCCGTAGCCGCATCAAAATCAAGTCGCTCAACTTCATGCGCGGCCGCACGTTCATCAACAAGTTTTTGATTATCGACGAAGCGCAAAACCTGACGCCCAAGCAGATGAAAACCCTCATCACCCGCGCCGGTCCGGGCACCAAGGTTGTCTGCCTCGGCAACATCGCCCAGATCGACACACCCTATCTGACCGAAGGCAGCTCAGGCATCACTTACGCCGTCGACCGCTTCAAGGGCTGGCCGCATTCCGGCCATATCACCCTGCAACGCGGCGAACGCTCGCGTCTGGCGGATTACGCGGCGGAGGTACTGTAGCGATAAGCCCTCCCCTTCAAGGGGAGGGTTTGGGTGGGGATGGGGTTCACTCAATAAGCCACATTCAACGCCGAACACAGGAACTTCATCAGCGGCGCGGCGGCGGCGAAGCGGGCGCTGGCGAGTTTGACGAGCGTGGGTTTGGTGGCTTCGGCGAAGGACAGCGGGGCGAGGATGACGAAGTCCTTGTACTTGATGTCCTCAATCGCGGGGTGGTCGGCGGCATAGCCGCGTGGCGGGCGGCTGAGGCGGTCGCCGGAGAGTTCCCAGTGTTGCGTCAGCGCGCGGTCGTCGCGGGCTTTGAACCAGCGTTTGGGATCGGCGGCAATCAGGTCGCGGATGTTGCCCAGCGCATCCGGTTCGGGGTGCCAGCAACCTGCGGCAAAAAAGCAGCCGTCGGTGGCGATGTGCAGGTAGAAGCCGGGCGCGTGCACGTCCTTGCCGAGTTCGTGACGGAACTGGATGCCGATGTTGGTCTTGTAGGGCGTCTTGTCACGCGAGAAGCGGGTGTCGCGGAACACGCGCATCAGGGAGCCGCCCATCTTGCGCGGCTCGGCGCGAAAGTGCGGCGCGAATTTCGCCAGTTCCGGCTCCATCGCCGCGATGAAGTCCAGCGCCGGTTCGCGCACCAGCGCCTCGTAGCGGGGCTTGTTGGCTTCGAACCAGACGCGGTCGTTGTTGGCGGCCAGTTCGTCGAGGAAGTTGAGGGTGGCTTTGCTGAACATGGCCATTGCTCCCAATCGCGTTTCAATAGGAACCGGGCGCGGCGAAGTTCTGGAACTGGGTGTACTCGCCAAGGAAGGTGAGTTTGACCATGCCGGTCGGGCCGTTTCTGTGCTTGCCGATGATGACTTCGGCGATGCCCTTGTCGGACGTATCGGGCTTGTAGTATTCCTCGCGGTACATCATCAAAATGATGTCGGCGTCCTGCTCAATCGCGCCGGATTCGCGCAGGTCGCTCATCAAGGGCCGTTTGTCGTTGCGCTCTTCGACTTTGCGCGACAACTGGGAAAGCGCAATGATGGGCACTTCCAGTTCTTTCGCGAGCGCCTTGATCGAGCGGGAAATCTCGGAAATTTCGGTGGCGCGATTCTCGCTGGAACTGACATTGCCGCTCATCAGTTGCAGATAGTCGATGACAATCAGGCCGAGCTTGCCGCACTGGCGATGCAGGCGGCGCGCGCGGGCGCGCAGGTCGGTGACGTTGAGCGCGCCGGTTTCGTCGATGTGAATGGGCGCATCGTGCAGCTTGCCGAGCGCGACAGTCATCTTGTCCCAATCCTCGTCGCTCAGGCGGCCCGTGCGGGTCTTGGTCTGGTCGATGCGGCCCACGGAGGAAAGCATCCGCGTGGCGATTTGCGGGCCGGACATTTCGAGCGAGAAAATGGCGACCGGCAGATGCTGCTCAACGCCGACATGCTCGGCAATGTTGAGCGCGAAAGCGGTCTTGCCCATTGAGGGCCGGCCCGCGACGACAATCATGTCACCCGCTTGCAGGCCGGACGTGAGCTTGTCGAGATCGTGGAAGCCCGTCGGCACGCCGGTGATGTCAGAGGGATTTTCCTTGTCGTAAAGCGTCTGTATGCGGTCGACCACCTGTCCAAGCAGCGGCGTGATGGTCTCGAAACCTTGCACCGACTTCGCGCCCGCTTCGGCGATTTCGAACACTCTTTGTTCGGCTTCATCGAGCAGTTGCTTGGCGTCGCGCCCCGCCGGATTGAGCGCGTTGGCGGCGATTTCGTCGCCGACGCTGACCAGCTTGCGCAGCACCGCCCGCTCGCGCACGATTTCCGCATAGCGCCGGATGTTGGCCGCCGAGGGCGTGGCATTGGCGATTTCGCCCAGATAGGCCATGCCGCCGGCTTGGTCGACCTCGTTGCTCTTGTCGATGGATTCGTAGACAGTCACCACGTCAGCAGGCCGGCCCGACTCGACCAGCTTGCGGATGTGACCGAAAATGCGCCGGTGGTCATCGCGGTAGAAGTCGCCCTCGGCAACGATGTCGGCAATGCGATCCCACGCGTGGTTGTCGAGCAGCAGGCCGCCGATCAGCGATTGTTCGGCCTCAATCGAATGCGGCGGCAGCTTGAGCATCGCCACTTCGGGATCGGCGATCTGCTGGGTGTGTATCAAGCGTGGCTGAGCCATGGGTCGTTCGCCTCTTTTCATTCATCTGCACAATCAAGGTACGAAGTCTAGCCCTGCCGCATCCGGCGCGCATCGGATAAGTCTTGGGAAAAGTTGTGTATAGCTTGTGCAGCACCTGTGGATGACATGTGGGTACACTGTGAATCATGCCACCGGAAAAAATACGCACGCTTTTTGAGCGCCTGGCCGCAGGCACCCCGCAACCGGCTACCGAGCTTCGCTACCGCACGCCTTATCAACTGCTGGTCGCCGTCATTCTGTCCGCGCAGGCCACCGACAGGGGCGTGAATCGCGCCACCGGCCCGCTGTTCAAGGATGCGCCCACGGCGGAAGCGATGGCCGCGCTCGGCGAGGAAAAACTGACGGGCTACATTCAGACCATCGGCCTTTATCGTACCAAGGCAAAAAATGTCATCGCCATGAGCCGCCTGCTGCTGGAGCGGCACGGCGGCCAAGTGCCGCACAGCCGAGAGGCGCTCGAAGCCCTGCCCGGCGTCGGACGCAAGACCGCCAATGTGATTCTGAATGTCGTCTTCCACGAGCCGACCATTGCCGTCGACACGCACATCTTCCGGCTTGCCAATCGCACCGGCCTGGCCGCGGGCAAAGATGTAATCGCTGTCGAAAACAAGTTGCTCAAAGCCGTGCCGCCGCAATTTCGCCAGCACGCCCACCACTGGCTGATTCTGCATGGCCGCTACGTCTGCAAGGCGCGCAAACCCGGCTGCCCGCGCTGTATCATCCGCGACCTGTGCGCTTACCGCGACAAAACCAAGGATTGAGACCCACGATGTTCACCCCCAGCCGCGAACAAGCGCGCCGCTTTCTGGCGGACGCATGGCAAAAGCGCCGCGCCAATCTGCCCGCCTCGGCCCTCGAAATCATGGCCGCCGACATCATTGCGCTACATCCCGAATACCACGCCCTGCTGGCCGAAAGCGACAGCGCCCTCACCCGCGAATGGACGCCCGAACAAGGCGAAGCCAACCCCTTCCTTCACCTCTCCCTGCATCTGGCCATTGAAGAACAACTCTCCATCGACCAGCCGCCGGGCATCCGCGCCATTTACGAACAACTACTGACAAAACGCGCCGACCGCCACGCCGCCCTGCACGCCATTCTCGAATGCCTGGGCGAAACCATCTGGCGCGCCAGCCAAGACCACGCCCCCCCCGACAGCAACGCCTACCTCGACTGCCTGCGCCGCGCCGCAGGGCGATGAGCGGCGGCTGACTGCATCAGCCAAATTGCGCCAGTAATTGCTCCACGTAGGCCGGTACGGCCTGCGTTGCCGGCGCGTGAATGGTTTCGTGGAATGAGCTGCCTCTCAAACTTTCTTCAAGATTGAGTTCGACGGTTTTCGCGCCGCATTGCCGCGCCACTTCAACAAAGCCCGCTGCCGGATAAACATGACCGGAAGTCCCGATCGACAGGAAAAGATCGGACGCGGCCAATGCCTGATAAATGCGCTCCATATCCAGCGGCGTTTCGCCGAACCAAACGATATGCGGCCGCAATGGCGCCGGTGACGCGCAACAGGCGCAGCGGTCTTCCTGTGTCAAATCGCCTTGCCATTCGATCACACGTTCTGAGCGCAAGCAACGCGCCTTGAGCAATTCGCCGTGCATATGAACGATACGCTTGCTGCCTGCGCGTTCGTGCAGATTGTCGACGTTCTGGGTCACCAGCAAAAACCGCTCACCGAACGCATCCTCAAGCCGCGCCAGCGCCTGATGCGCCGCATTCGGCATAAGCGCCGGATCGTGCAACTGCAAACGCCGCTGGTTATAAAACCGCAACACCAGCGCCGGATCGCGCTCAAAGCCTTCGGGGGAGGCAACATC
>JAISPO010000124.1 GCA_031274855.1 Zoogloeaceae bacterium
CTCAAAGTCGCGGAAAAAGCCGTCGAAGCCTACAGCAAGCTCGCCGCCGAAGCCAACACCACGCTGGTCGTGCCGAGCAACATGACCGAAGTCTCCGCCCTCATCAGCTCGGCCATGAAGATGATTCAGACTCAGCAGAACTGAGCCGCCGCGCCGGATTGGCCCTGCGCTTCTGCTGGCGGCGGGCCGCCTCTCTTTGATCGCTACTGACGATCCGGCCCTTCGGTTTCCTTGGGTTCAAGGTGCGTCGTTACATGCAGATGCGGCGCGATGGCGCGCAGGTCGGTTTCAATGCGCTCGGAGTAGTCGTGTCCCTGTTTGACCGTCCACTCGCCCGGAACCATGACGTGTACCGTGGCGAATGCGTGGGCGCCTGCCTGGCGGGTGCGAAGCGCGTGAAACTCCAAGCCTTCGCGGCGATAGCGTTCAAGCACGGCTTCAAGCGCCTGACGGGTTTCTTCCGGCACGGCGACATCCATTAATCCGGCAGCCGAGCGCCGCAGAAGTTGCCAGCCAGTCCAGATGATGTTGGCTGCCACAATCAGGGCGATGACCGGATCGAGCCACAGCCAGCCCGTTGCCCAAACCAGCGCGACGGCAATGATGACACCGGCGGAAGTCCAGACATCGGTCATCAGGTGTTGCGCGTCCGCTTCCAGCGTGATGGAGTTGTGGCGGTGGCCGACGTCAAACAGGATGCGCGCAGTCGCCAGATTGATGATCGACGCTACCACCGATACTGCCAGACCGATGCCGATAGCTTCAAGTTCTTGCGGATGAAGCAGGCGGTCAATCGCGGCATAGGCGATGCTGGCCGCCGCGATCAGTATCAGAAAGCCTTCAAAGGCGCTGGAGAAATACTCCGCCTTGCCGTGACCGTAGGCGTGATTGTCGTCGGCAGGTGTCGCCGCCAGCGAGATCATGGCCAGCGCCATGAGCGCGCCGGCCAGATTGACGAAGGATTCGAGCGCATCCGAAAGCATGCCCACCGAGCCGGTCATCCACCAAGCCACGCCTTTGAGCAGGATCGTGGCCAGCGCGGTGGCAATCGACAACCAGGCGTAGCGTTGCAAGGAGGGGGAGATCACGCGTAGGCTCCGAACAGGTTATGGGCAGGATTAAAGCAAATTTTTCAGTGTCTCAGGTAATCAAGCCAGCCGGTTGCGGAACATCCATGCGGCGATGGGCAGGGTGACGGCGGCGATGGCCAGCAGGGAGAGCATTTCGGGCAGAAGTTGGGCAATACCGGCGGCTTCGAGATAAATTTGGCGGGTCATGCTGATGGCGTAGCGCAATGGGTTTATGGCAGTCAGATATTGCAGGATTTTCGGCATGTTCATAATCGGCGTCGTCAGGCCAGACATCAACATGAAGGGCATGATGACGACCACCGAGCCGATCATGGCCTGCTGCATGTTTTTGGCGATGGAGGAAATGAACAGGCCGATGCCGACCGACGCGGCGAGGAATTCGATCAGGCTCAGATAGAGAATGAGGTAGGAACCGGCAAAGGGAATGCGGAACCAGAGTTGCGCGACCAGCAGTACCAGCGTGGCTTGAATCAGGCCGATCAACATGCAGGGCAGCGCCTTGCCGACCATGATTTCGTAAGGGCGATAAGGCGTGACCAGCAACTGCTCGAAGGTACCGGCCTCGCGCTCGCGGGCGACGGACATCGCGGTAAGGATCATGGTCATCATCATCGTAATCGCGCCGATCAGCGAGGGGATCATGTTCCAGCGGGTTTCAAAATTCGGGTTGTACCAGGCCCGCGCGATGACCTGCACGCCGGGCGGCGCGGCGTGGCCATTGTCATTGCGCCATTTCCGGCTGAAATCGGCAACGATGGCGCTGATATAACCTTGCGCCGTACCGGCGGTGTTGGTGTTGCGGCCATCGGCAATGACTTGCACCTTGGCGGTCTTGCCGGCCATTAACTGGCGCTCGAAATCCTTGTCGATGACCACAACCAGCGTGGCGCGTTTTTCGGTGATCTGTTCGGGGATTTCCGAGGCTTTTTGCAAAGTGGCGACGCGCTCGAAGTACCCATTGCCGTCGATGGCCGCGACCAGCGCCCGCGATGCTCCGCTGTGGTCGCGGTCCAGTACCGCATACGGGACGTGATTGAGATCGAAGCTGGCGGCGTAGCCGAAAATCAGGCATTGCAGAATGGGCGGCAGGAACACCGTGACGCGGCTTTGGGCATCCTTCAGGATGGCCAACAGCTCCTTGCGGAATAGCGCGACGATACGATAAAGCGTTTCGCTCATGGCATCAGGCAATCCGCTTGCGTGTGGATTTGACGGCGATCCGCATCAGAACCGCCGCCATGACGGCGAGAATAGCCGCATCGGGCAGAATCACCGGCCAGACATCACCGGCAAGAAAAATTGTTTGCAGGGAATTGACGAAGTAACGCGCCGGAAAAATGTGAGTGATGAGCTGGAGTGCGACCGGCATGCTGCGAATATCGAAAATGAAACCCGAAAGCATAATCGCGGGCAGGAAGGTGACGAGGAAGGTCAACTGGTTGGAAAGGAATTGGCTCTTGCTCACCGAGGAAATCACCAGACCGATGCCCAACGCTACCAGCAGGTAAAGCGAGGACACCACGATCAACAGCCACAGCGAGCCGCGCAGCGGCACGCCGAACAGAAGCTGGCTGCCCGCCACCGAAAAGGCCAAGCCGAGCATACCCATGACGAAATAGGGAATGGTTTTGCTCAACAGAATTTCGCTGGGGCGAACCGGCGTTGCGAACAGGGCTTCGAATGTCCCCCGCTCCCACTCGCGGGCAATCACCAGCGAAGTCAGCAGCGCGCCGATCAGTGTCATCACCATCACAATCACGCCCGGCACCAGAAACCATTGGCTCTGATTCGTCTCGTTGAACCACATGCGGCTTTCGATGGCGATGTTGGCGATTTCCGGCACCGTCATGCCATCTTTGGCGTCCCGCGCTTGCCAGATGCCGATTGCGCCTGTGACGTAAGCCAAGGCAATGCGGGCAGTATTGGCGTCCGTCGCATTGACGGCAACCAGCAGCGTAGCGTCGCCTCTGGCGAGATCACGGGAAAAATTCGGCGGAAAGCGCAGGATGGCGTTGACTTTGTGTTCCGTCATCATCTGCTCGGCCTCGTTCATGGTGCCCACTTGATGGACAGCGAACCAGGGAGAAAGCCTGAGCGCCGATACCGCGCTGCTGGTGTCTGCCGACGAGTGCTCGACAACCACGGCCACCGGCAGATTTTTGATGTCGAACGAAAGACCATAGCCGAACAGAATCAGCATCAGCAAAGGCAGCACGACCCCGATGGCAATCGCGCTTGGGTCGCGCAGAATTTGCCAAGTCTCCTTGCGCGTCATCGCCAGTGTGCGACGGATACCTTGTTGGCGTTCGCTCATCATGCCGCCTTCCGCAAATCTTGACGCGAGGCTTCAACGATGGCGATAAAGGCGTCTTCCATCGTCGGCTCGTGTCCATCGGAACGCTTGGCCCTGGCGCGAATATTCTCCGGCGAACCTTCGGCCAGCGCGACGCCGCCATCCATGATGATGACGCGATCGCAATACTCCGCTTCCTCCATGAAATGCGTGGTGACGATGACGGTAACGCCTTGTTCCGCCAGCGCGGTGATACGCCCCCAAAACTCGCGCCGCGCCAGCGGATCGGCGCCGCTGGTCGCTTCATCCAAAAACAGAATTTCAGGCTCATGCAGCAGCGCGGCAGCCATCGCCAGACGTTGCTTGTAGCCGCCGGGCAGTTGGCCGCTTGGCAGGGTCGCCATCGCGCCGAGATCAAATTGCGCTTTGGCCCATGCGATGCGCGTTCGTTTTCTGTCGCCGCGCAGACCGTAGGCGCTGGCGAAGAAATCCAGATTTTCGTCGACCGACAAATCGCCGTAGAGGGAGAATTTCTGAGCAACATAACCGAGCTTCGCGCGCGCTTCGGCACGCGAAGTGCGAAGGTCGGCCCCCGCCACGCGCAACTGGCCGCCGGTGGCGGGAATCAGGCCGCAGAGCATACGGAATGTCGTGCTTTTGCCCGCGCCATTCGGCCCAAGCAGGCCGTAGATTTCTCCGCGCCGGACATCGAAGGACACATGATTGACCGCGACGAAATCGCCGAACGTGCGCAACAGGTCGCGCACTTCAACCGCCGTTTCTGCGGGCGCGTTTTCAGGGCGATGCTCGAGCTTGATCGCCGTCGCTTGAATATCGCCAACTGCCGCGCGGAACAACAACATGAAGCCATCCTCAAAGCGCGGCGTAACAGGCGCGTAGATAACGTTTTCATTACGCGGCAGTTCGGCTTCGTGCGTCACGACCCGCACCAGGCCCGCTTCAGGCACTGCGTCGGCAATTTCCGGCTGTCTGAAAAGACGGGATTGCAAAGCGCGCGCCGTGGCCTTCGTGGCCGAGCTTGCCATGAACACCCGCCCTGCCGCGCGCGCGGCGATTTCTTGCGGCCTGCCTTCCGCCAGCACTTTGCCGAGGTGCAACGCGATGGTGTGATCGAAGAACTCGGCCTCGTCGAGATAAGAGGTGCTGGCGATGACCGTCATGCCCGACTCGCGCACCTGACGCCGGACGATTTCCCACAACTCCCGCCGCGAGAGCGGATCGACGCCCACTGTCGGCTCGTCGAGCAGCAGAAGATCGGGAGAGCTGACCAGCGTGCAGGCCAGCCCCAGTTTCTGCTTCATGCCGCCCGAAAGCAGACCGGCCAGCCGCCGCGTGAAGGGGCCGAGCGCAGTCATTTGCATCAGACGCGGATAAATTGTCTGCCGCGCCGCAATGCCGATGCCATGCAAATCGGCATACAAATCCAAATTCTGCTGCACCGTCAAATCTTCGTAGAGGCCGAATTTCTGCGGCATGTAACCGATGCGCTCCTGTACCGTTTGCGCATCGGCGGCGGCATCCATGCCCAGCACGCACGCCGAGCCTTCATCAGCAGCAACAAGACCGGCGATCATGCGCAGCAGCGTGGTCTTGCCGCCGCCATCCGGCCCGACCAGCGCGGTCAGCGTATTGTGTTGCGCAGTGAAAGAAACGCCCGCCAGCGCCTTGACGGTATCGCCGTTCTCGCGGCGGAATGTTTTATGGACGCGCTCAATCTCGACCGGCTGCGCCTTTTCCCGGACAGGCATCACTTGTCCGGGACAGCGGCGGCCCCTTCTCCATCAGGCAATATCTTCACAGTCGCCGGCATCCCCAAACGCAAAACGTTGTCGGGGTCTTTCACGAACACGCGAATTTCATAAACGAGATTGGTGCGCAAATCCTCAGTCTGCACCGCCTTGGGCGTGAATTCGGCTACCGACGAAATAAAGCCGACCCAACCTTCCAGCGCATGATCGGCCACGCTGTCGATGCGAATTTTCGCGCGCGAGCCGTGATGGGCGCGGCTCAGATTCGGCTCTGAAATATAAGCGCGCACCCATTTCGTGCCGACCGTGGCAAGAGAAAACACCGGCTTGCTCGGCGCAGCCATTTCGCCCGGCTCCATCAATCGAGACTGAACAATCGCATCGAACGGGGCACGCAATTCCGCGTCGGCCACCTGTTGCCGCAACAGCGCCAGTTGCGCCTCATAGCCGCGCAGTTGCGCCTTGGCCTGCGCGATGTCCTCCGGCCGCGGGCCGATGACGGCCAGCCGGAGCGCGTTCTGCGTCACATCCACTCTAGCGGCTGCCATGTCGGCAGCAGCCTTGGCCTGATCGACATCCTCCTGGCTCACCGCCGCGTTCTGCCGCAACGTCTTGCGCCGCTCGTATTGCAGGCTGGCATTTTCCGCCTCAACCTTGGCCGA
>JAISPO010000005.1 GCA_031274855.1 Zoogloeaceae bacterium
CGCGCGCCGATCTCCTTGCGCGTCAATCCCGATGTCGATCCCAAAACTCACCCCTATATCTCGACCGGCCTCAAGACCGCCAAGTTCGGCGTGCCGATTGAAGAAGCGCGCGCCCTGTACCGCCGCGCCGCTGAACTGTCCGGCCTGAAAATCACCGGCATCGACTGCCACATCGGCTCCCAACTGCTCGACCCCGCGCCAGCGGCGGAAGCCGCCACGCGCATCGCCGCGCTTGCCGATCAACTGGCCGCCGACGGCATTGCCATTGAGCATCTGGATCTCGGCGGCGGCAAGGGCATCCGCTACCGTGACGAAAACGCGCTAAGCGCAACTGAATATCTCGCGCCCATGCTGAAGGCGCTCTCCGGCCGGCGCGAACAATTATTCTTCGAGCCGGGCCGCTCTCTGGTGGGCAATGCCGGCCTGTTGTTGACGAAAGTGGAAACGCTCAAGCATGGCGCGGCCAAAAACTTCGCCGTCGTCGATGCCGCCATGAACGATTTGATGCGCCCTGCCCTCTACGACGCCTGGCACGATATCCGCAGCGTTGCCCCTGATGCCTCCATGCCGTCCCGCTGCTACGACATCGTTGGGCCGATTTGCGAGTCGGGCGACTTCTTGGGTCAGGCGCGCGAACTGGCGCTTGCCGAAGGCGATTTGCTGGCCGTCATGTCGGCAGGGGCCTACGGCATGGCGATGAGCTCAAACTACAACACGCGCCCACGCGCTGCCGAAGTCATGGTCGACGGAGAGGCGGTACATCTGATCCGCCGCCGCGAGTCGGTGGCGGAATTGTTCGCCGGTGAATTCCTGCTGCCATAAGTTTCTCACATCATGCCCCTTCGCCTGCCGTCGCGCCGTACCCTGGGCATCATCGTTGCCGTCATTCTTCTGCTCGAACTGACGGCTTGGCTGGCGGTACCCAGCCTCGTTCAATCGCAACTCCAAAACCTGATTGTCGAAAAGGCCGGACATCACCTGACGATGGAGCGGCCCAGCTTCAATCCCTTCACGCTGGCGCTGACGTTGCGCGATGCCGATTTGCGCGAACCTGACGGCAAGCCGCTACTGGCTTTCCACTCGCTCGAAATCAATCTGTCTGCCACCAGTCTGTTCCGCGCTGCGCTGGTATTCGATGCCATTCGCCTCGACGGTCTGAAAGCAACCGTCGCCGCGCAGTCCGGCGACCGGCTCAACTGGAGCGCCTTGGCCGATGCCTTGCAAGGGGAAGAAGACACCTCCGCCCAACCGGCCAGTCTGCCTCGCGTCGATATCACCCTGTTGTCGATCAGCGATGGCCAAGTCGATCTTGCCGATCGCCGCAGCAAACCGGAAAAGTCGATCAACATCGACCCCATCAATATTGAACTCGAAAATCTCTCGACGCTGCCGAACGATCAGGGGCGTTACCAAGTCACGGCGCGCACCGGCTTTGCCGAGCATATCGAATGGCAGGGCGATGTTGTCCTCAACCCTTTGACGGTCGAAGGCAGTCTCGACATCAAGGGCATCGCCCTGAGCCGCTTGGCACGCCTGGCCCAACTGCCGGAGGGTCTGGCCGCGCCTGAGGGAACCGCGTCGCTGACCACCCAGTACAAAGTTGCCCGCGCGAATGACCAAATCAACCTCTCGCTCGATCAGCTTGCCGCCAAAGTCGACCATCTGAAACTTTCCGGCAAAGCCGGTGGCGAGCCGGTGCTGGCCATTGACGCCATCGAAGCCCGCGACGGCAAATTCGATTTGAACGAACGCCGTTTCGATCTGGGCGAGTTTCAAATCAAGGGGGGCCATCTTGCCTTGGTACGCGGGGCCGATGGCCGGTTCAATCTGGAAAACCTCCTTGCCGCCTCGTCCTCCGGCTCGCCGGAAACACCGGCATCCGCCGCAGCGCCTTGGCATTACGCGATCAAGCACACCACCCTGACTGGCCTTCACGCCGCCTTCCACGACCAGACTGTCGCGCCACCAGCCGAATTCGCGCTTCAGGACATCACCATTGCGATTGACGATATCACCAACACAACGCCAGCCGCCTGGCCGGTACGCGCCTCCCTGCGCGCCCGTGACGGCGGCGAATTGAGCGCCGACGGCAAGCTGTCCGTCAGCGAACCGCTCGTCGACCTGCATGTCAAGCTGACCGATCTTTCGCTCAAACCGGCTCAGCCTTATCTTGGCGCAGTAACAACGCTGACCTTGACCGAAGGGCAGGCGAGCGGCGAGGGGCAGGTTTTAGTTGACGCCACACAATCCGGCTATCAAGGCAGCTTCACGCTACGCAATCTGATACTCACCGAAGGCAACCAGCGCAGCAAGTTCCTCAAATGGCGTACCCTCAGCACCCGCAAACTGACCGCGTCGGCCTCGCGTCTCAGTATCGCCGACCTGCTGCTTGACGGGCTCGACACCCGCTTGGAAATAGAGGCCGACAAGACCACCAACTTTGGCCGGATCATGCGCAAGCCGGACACGGAAGCCCCCGCGCCGGACACCTCTTCCTCTGCGCCCTACGAAGTCGTCATTACCCGCCTGCGTCTCACCGACGGGCGGCTGGCGTTTGCCGACCGTTCGCTCATCCTGCCGTTCAGCGCCAACATCAACAAACTGAAAGGCAATGTGGACCGGCTTGGCAACCTTCACGAGCGCGGGCGGCTCACGCTCGACGGCGAAGTCGACGATTACGGTCTGATGCGCGCCTCCGGCAGCATTAATCTTTTCGATCCGGCCAGTTTCATGGACATCGCGGTTGCCTTCCGCAATGTCGACATCCCCCGGCTGACCCCTTACTCAGCCACCTTCGTGGGCCGGCGCATCGACGCCGGAAAACTCTCGCTCGACCTCCAATACAAAATCAATCAGCGGCAACTCGCAGGCAACAATCAAATCATCATTGATTCGCTGACGCTGGGCGAACGGGTGGAAAGCCCGCAAGCCGCAGATCTGCCGCTCGAACTTGCCATCGCCCTGTTGCAAGACAGCGATGGCCGCATAGACCTGGGCATTCCCGTTTCCGGCAATCTGGACGATCCCGAATTCAGTTACGGGCACCTGGTCTGGCAAGCCGTCTTCAATGTCATCAAAAAAATCATCACCTCGCCCTTCCGCGCGCTTGCCGCGCTTTTCGGCGGCGATGACGGCATTGACGCCATCGCCTTTGAAGCAGGCCGCGCCGATCTTGGCGGGCCGGAAAGAGAGAAACTGACGAAACTGGCCAGCGCGCTTGGTCAGCGTCCCAAGCTGGCGCTCGACATCCGCGGCACTTTCGCCGAGAGCGACCGCCTTGCGCTACAAGACTTGCAACTGCGCCGCACGCTGGCGGCCCTGCTCGACCGTCCGGTAGACGATGATGCCGATCCCGGCCCCATCGCCATCACCGGCCCCAAAGTAAAGGCCGCGCTGGAAACCTTGTTCGCGAAACGCCTCGGCAGCGACGAACTGGCCCGCGTCAAAGATACCAACCTGCACGCCGTCCTTTACGAAAAATTGCGGGCGCAAGAACCCGTCAGCGACGAACAACTGCAAACCTTGGCCAAAGCCCGTGGCGAAGCCGCGTTAACCATTCTTCAAGACGCCAACGCCCCCATGCAGCGCATCACCCTCGGCGACAGCGAGCAGATCGAAGCATTGGGTCAGGAAGTGCCACTGAAACTTGAGGCAAAAGCGGCACCCTGAAACCTAAAGAACGTAGCGCGACAAATCCTCGTTCACTGCCAACTCACCAAGGCGGGTGTTGACGTAGGCGGCGTCGATGTGGACTGTTTTACCGGCGTGGCGGTCGGCGGCGTAGGAGACTTCTTCGAGCAGTTTTTCCATCACCGTGTAAAGCCGCCGCGCGCCGATGTTTTCGGTTTTTTCGTTCACCTGAAAGGCGATTTCGGCGAGGCGGTGGATGCCGTCGGCGGCGAAATCGAGGCTCACGTCTTCAGTGCCGAGCAGCGCCTGATACTGGCGGGTGAGGCAGGCGTCGGTGCCGGTCAGGATGCGTTCAAAATCGCCGACCGAGAGCGAGTCGAGTTCGACGCGGATCGGGAAGCGGCCTTGGAGTTCGGGAATCAGGTCGGAAGGTTTGGCGAGGTGGAACGCACCACTGGCGATGAACAGGATGTGATCGGTTTTGATCATGCCGTATTTGGTCGATACTGTCGTGCCTTCGACCAGCGGCAGCAGGTCGCGCTGCACGCCTTGACGCGAAACATCAGCGCCCTG
>JAISPO010000051.1 GCA_031274855.1 Zoogloeaceae bacterium
GGCACCAGATGGCCCTTGGCGTAGGTTTGCGCGGGGAGATCGGGCGTCAGGGCGATGGCGCTGTTGGTGTAGCCGCCTTCGGGAACACGCATGGCGCTGCCGATCAATACCGGGCCGCGGGCCGTGAGTTTTTGCAGGAAGTCCGGCGGAATCCGGTCGAACAGCAAGGGGATCGCAGTTTCCGGCAACACGATGAGTTGCGCCGGATGCTTGGTAGCCAGCCGCGCGTAAGTTTCCATCGACAGCGGCAGTTTTTCCGGTTCCCATTTGAGGCTTTGCGGAATATTGCCTTGCAGCAGGCTGACTGTGATCGGCTCACCGATTGGCTGGCTCCACTTGATGCTATGCAAACCTTGCTCGACGGCGATTAACACACTAATAACCACAGGCAACAAAACCAAGAACCACCGCGACTGGCAAGCTAACCATGCCGATATGCCCGCCAGCAGCAAGCCAACACCATAGACGCCCACGAGCGGCGCAAAACCAGCCAGCGGACCGGATGTTTGCGAATAGCCGATCGCCAGCCACGGAAAGCCGGTGAACAGCCAGCCGCGCAACCATTCAGTCAGCGTCCATACACCAGCAAGTAGTAATACATCGCGGCTATCGCCCGTGGCAAAGCGCCGGTACAGCCAACCCGCGCAGGCCGGGAACAGCGCCAGATAAGCGCAGAAAAGCGAAGTGGCAAGCCCCGCCAGCGGCATCGCCATACCGCCAACGTCGTGCATACTGACATAGACCCATGACGCGCCAACGAGGAAGCAGCCCATTCCCCAAAGGAAGCCGAGCAAAGCGGCCTGACGCGGCGAATCGGCGCGACGCCAGAATACGAACAGCGCCGCAAGGGTAAAGATGGGAAGCAGGGACCACTCGAAGGGCGCGAAACCGAGAACCGTCGCCGCGCCGGAAACGAACGCGCCGAGCGACGGCCACCACCTCATTCGGGCGTCAGCGCCAGCGCGCGCTGTTGATCGACCAGCAGGGTATGGACGCGGCGGCTGTCGGCGCGCAGCACTTGCACGCGCAGGCCGCCGATCATCACGACCTCGTTGCGTTTGGGCAAACGGCCAAGGTGGTGAATGACCATGCCGCCGACGGTATCGTAATCGTCGTCGGGGAAATGGGTGTTGAAAGCATCGTTGAAGTCTTCAATCCTCGTGATCGCCTTGACGCGATAGCGGCCCGCGTTGTCGAGCACGATGTTACCGGCGGACTCGTCGAAATCGTATTCGTCCTCGATATCGCCGACGATTTGCTCCAGCACGTCCTCGATGGTGACCAGACCGGAAACGCCGCCGTATTCATCGACGACAATCGCCATGTGATTGCGCGATGCGCGGAACTCGCGCAGCAGCACGTTCAGGCGCTTCGATTCGGGGATGAACACGGCGGGCAGCAGGGTGTCGCGCAGATCGAATTCCTTGCCGGCGAAATGGCGCAGCAATTCCTTCGCCAGCAAAATGCCGACGATGTCATCCCGATTTTCGCCGACCACCGGATAGCGGGAGTGGGTGGCCTCGGTGGCAAATTCGGTGATTTTGTCGATCGGGTCGTGAATGCTGACGACTTCCATTTGCGCGCGCGGCACCATGACATCACGCACCCGCATGTCGGAAACCGACAGCGCCCCTTCGATGATCGACAGGGCATCGGCATCGAGCAGATTGCGCTCGAACGCGCCGTACATCAGTTGCAATAATTGCTCGCGGTCTTCCGGCTCGCGCATCAGCAGCGAGGAAAGCCGTTCGAGCAGGGACGATTTTTGATTGTCTGAATCCATCAGGCGATATAAGGATCGGGATAACCGAGGCCGGCCAGAATTTCCCGCTCGCGGGCTTCCATGCGCTTGGCATTTTGCGCGCCGGTCTCGTGGTCGTAACCCAACAGGTGCAGCATACCATGCACGATCATGTGCGCGAAATGCGCCTCGGCGCTCTTGCCCTGCTCCGCCGCTTCGCGTAACACCACCGGCAGGCAGATCGCCAGATCGCCCATGATGCGCGGCTCGCTGGCGTAGACGAAGGAAAGCACATTGGTCGCATCATCTTTATGGCGGTAATCCCGATTGAGCGTCTGTCCTTCTTCGGCATCGACAAAGCGCACGGTCACTTCCGCCGCGCAGTCGCAACTGGCGCGCAGCCAGCGCCGCACCTGCGGCCGCGAGGGCAGCGCCGGATGCTTGCAGGCATATTGCACTGAGAGCGAAAGTTCAGGAAGTTTTTTTGACATAGGCCTCAGTATGAACCTGATAGGCTTCGACGATGCGCGCCACCAGCGGATGACGCACCACATCGGCCGCAGTGAAATCGGTAAAGGCGAGACCGCGCACGTCGGCGAGAATGCGCCGCGCTTCGACGAGACCCGACTTCTGCCCCGCCGCCAGATCGACCTGCGTGATGTCGCCGTTAATCACCGCTTTCGCGCCGATGCCGATGCGGGTGAGAAACATTTTCATCTGCTCGGGCGTGGTGTTCTGCGCTTCGTCGAGAATGACGAAGGCGTGATTGAGCGTGCGCCCGCGCATGTAGGCCAGCGGCGCGATTTCGATATGGCCCTTCTCGAACAGGCGACCCACCTTGTCGAAGCCCATTAAATCGTAAAGCGCGTCGTAGAGCGGACGCAAATAGGGATCGACCTTCTGCGCCAAATCGCCGGGCAGGAAACCGAGACGCTCACCCGCTTCGACCGCGGGCCGCGTCAGGACGATGCGCTGCACCAGATCGCGCTCGAAAGCATCAACCGCCGAAGCGACTGCCAGATAAGTTTTTCCGGTACCGGCGGGGCCAATGCCGAAGGTAATGTCGTGTTCCTGAATATGGCGGATGTACTGCACCTGATTCGGCGTGCGGCCATGCAGGTCACTTTTTTTAGTTAGCAAGGTTGGCGACGGCGACTGGTTACGGTTGCGCAGTTCGACCAGACCCAACTGAATGTCATCGACGGAAAGCGGCTGCGCGGCGGCAGCATAAAAGTGTTGCAGCGCCTCGGCTGTCGCCTTGACGCGGGCCGCCTCGCCGCTCAAGCGGCAATGCTCGCCACGGCGGGCGATGGTGACATCGAAAGCGGCCTCGATCTGACGCAGGTGTTCATCGAGCGGGCCGCAGAGGTTCGCCAGCCGCTCGTTGTCGAGCGGCGTCAAAGTAAGTTTGAAGGGTTTGGCTTTCATGATTCGGAAGTGACGATTTCGCCACGCAGGCTGTGCGGTAATGCCGCCGTAATGCGCACTTCGGCGAAGCTGCCGATCAGGCGTGGCGAACCGGCGAAATTGACGATGCGGTTGTTGTCGGTACGCGCCGCCAGTTCGTAGGCGTTCTTCTTCGATTGGCCTTCCACCAGCACGCGCTGCGCAGTGCCAACCATGTTCGCGGACACCGCGAAAGCCAGTTCGTCGATACGCTTTTGCAAGCGCAGCAGCCGCGCGGTTTTCACCTCTGCGGGCGTCGCGTCGGCCATTTCCGCCGCCGGCGTGCCCGGACGCAGGCTGAAGATGAAAGAGAAGCTGGCATCGAAACCGACATCCTCAATCAGCTTCATGGTCTTTTCAAAATCCTCGTCCGTCTCGCCGGGGAAGCCGACAATGAAATCGGTCGAAATCGAAATACCGGGCCGCGCAGCCCGCAGCTTGCGGATTAGCGATTTGTATTCGAGCGTGGTGTAGCCGCGCTTCATCGCCGCCAGCACGCGGTCGGAACCAGACTGCACCGGCAGATGCAAATGCGAGACCAGTTTGGGCACACGCGAGTAGAGATCAATCAGCCGCTGCGTCATTTCACGCGGATGCGACGTGGTGTAGCGAATGCGCTCAATCTCCGGCATTTCGGCAATGGCTTCGATCAGAAAAGCGAGATCCGCCACGTCGCCATCGGACATGTCGCCGCGATAGGCATTGACGTTCTGGCCGAGCAGATTGACCTCCCTGACGCCTTGGGCAATCAACCGCCGCACCTCGTTCAGCACATCGGCCAGCGGCCGCGAAACCTCATCGCCGCGCGTGTAAGGCACGATGCAGTAGGTGCAGAATTTGGCGCAGCCTTCCATCACCGAAACGAAAGCGGCCGCGCCCTCGCTGCGCGCCTGCGGCAGGCTGTCGAACTTTTCGATTTCGGGAAAGGAAACATCGACCTCGGCGCGGCCGGACGCGCGGCGGCGGGCAATCAGATCGGGCAGGCGGTGCAGCGTCTGCGGACCGAAAACGACATCGACATAAGGCGCGCGGGCGACAATGGCCTCGCCTTCCTGACTGGCCACACAGCCGCCGACGCCGATAATCAAGCGCGGGTTGGCCTGCTTGAGTTGGCGCACCCGCCCCAGTTCATGGAAAACCTTTTCCTGCGCCTTCTCGCGCACCGAGCAGGTATTGAAAAGAATGATGTCCGCGTCTTCGGGGCGATCGGTTTTCACCGTCCCCAAAGCAGAACCGAGCACGTCGACCATCTTGTCGGAATCGTACTCGTTCATCTGGCACCCAAAGGTGCGGATGAACACCTTGCCGGTCATCAGCGCTGAGCCGCTTCCTGCAGGGAAAGTATCCAGACTTTGGTAATCGCGCCGGACACGTCGGTCTGATAGCGCACCGGCACCAATCGCTGAACTTGCAGGGGCAGCACGACCATGTTGAAGGGGTCGCGGATCTGCACGCCCGGTGACATAAGCATGGGCTGGCCATTGATGGCCGCCGTGGTCAGATCGACCACCACAAACTCGCCCCGCTTGGTGTTTTCCGGCAGAATGCGCGGCACGCCCACGGCAGGCACAGGCTCATGCGGTCCAGGCACATTGGCAACGTCCTGAACGATTCCACCGACGATGGAGCTGACGATGGCAGCGGTGATGGGATCAATAGGCATCCGGTGATTGTAACCCTTTTCGAATCAAATGGATACCCCTTCAGGGTTCAGGTTACAGGATTCCGTGTGTAGGTTGGGGTGAGCGTAGCGAAGCCCAACGATGGGGCATCGGGGGTTGGGGCACGGTGTGGAATTGGCGGCGGCTTTAATGTTGGGGTTCGCTATACGCTCACCCCAACCTACCGTGCTCAGGCGGCGCGTTCAAGCTGTGTTTCCCAACCCGGAAACACAAGTACGGCGGGATGGCAATTCAGAGCGCGGGCCAGAACCTTGGCGCGTTCAACGCCCAAGTTGACGCGATCATTCTCGATGGCGGAAATGGCGGCTTGCGGAATGCCCGTACACTCGGACAGTTGGCTTTGGCTCAACTCCTGAAGCTCGCGCAGGATGCGGACAGATTCGCCCACCGAGACCTCGACGCGTTTTCTAGCCGGACGGAATTCACTCATTTCATCGCCTCCTGTAATCGTGGGCAGTTACCTGCACGACCTGAATCTGTAACACCTTGGCAGCAACCCGATAGATCACGCGCCACTGCAAACCAAGCCGCGACGAACGATGGCCTTGCCACTCGCCCGACAGGGCTTCGTCATGAAAGCCCTTGATCGCCCGCAGCCCCTGCGGACCGGAAAGGCGAGCGATATCTTGCCATTTTTCGTATCGCTTCAAAATCTCGATTGGAACCGAGTCTGAAAGCTGCTTGTCGACGCGGCGATGTTCAACGATTTGCCACATACCAGATTATCGCCATACTATATTTGGTATGTCAAGCCGTTATCCATATTGCACTGATAGCCCACATAGCTTCTCAGCGGGCCAACCGCCAAGTGACGAATGAGAGCCAGAACAGTAGCGCGATTGCAGACAAGCGTTGGGCAACTCCAACCAAAACGACACTATCACCCAGCCCAGTAGCGCCACACATGAGAAGACAACACCCCCAAGAAGCCAAGTAGTCACCGCAACCAGAGAAAACGGTAACAGTGCGGGGTAGCGCATACATACTGACGCCGCAAAGAACAAAGGCAAGTGCGACCAACAATACATGGGCTTGAGTCGAGGTAACAAGTGTAATGAAGCCTGCAGCGAGGAAACAAAGGGCGGCAGAACCGAGTAGAAGACTAAGAAAGAGGGGCGAACCACGAATACGAAGGTTCGTACCGGTTGCCGCAACAGCAATCGCTAGTCCGATAAAGGCAACCACAAGAAAACCACCAAAACGGCCAAGAGCTAGCTCACTTATAAATTGAGTGAGCGGATCGTAATCGAGTTGTGCGAGATGGAGCAGAAGAACAACGATAACAAAGACGGCGATACCGATAGCTGCGACTACCGAAAGGACACGGTTGCTTAGTAATCTCGGGATCAGCGTCGATTTAATTTTCTTGTGCATCTTACCCCCTTAGAATCCAAACCCGATCTGGCTGGCTCCGACATCTTCATCCTTTAGCTTCCCCCAAACCGCTTTACACTAGCCCGCTTTGCTGCACGCCACAGTTATACGCGGCCTTCTTCGATTAGGCGCTTGATGTCCACGCCCCGCACAGGCGGATTTCCTGCCATAAACACTTTCATTTGCGCGACGGCGGTGACAGCTTCATGGCGTCTGGCGTCTCCAGCCAAGAGCGTATAGACCAGTCCCCAGAAAGGCAAGCCCGGTCGTCATCTGCTAACATCGGGCCATGAAACCGGCTGTCATTTTGCTTTCCGGCGGGCTTGATTCCGCGACCACGCTGGCGCTTGCCCGCGCAGAGGGTTTTGCCGCGTTCTGCCTGTCGATCGACTACGGTCAGCGGCACAATGCGGAACTCAAGGCGGCGGCCCGCGTGGCCGCTGCGCTGGGCGCGCAGGCGCACCGGACGGTGCATCTGGACATGAATCAGTTTGGCGGCTCGGCGCTGACCGACCCCGCTATTGCCGTGCCCACGGCGGGGCTGACTGAGGGCATTCCGGTCACCTATGTGCCCGCGCGCAACACCATCATGCTGTCGCTGGCGCTGGCTTGGGCCGAAGTGCTCGGCAGCCGCGATATTTTCGTCGGGGTCAATGCTGTCGATTACTCCGGCTACCCAGACTGCCGTCCTGAATTCATCCGCGCTTACGAGAACCTTGCCAATCTGGCGACCAAGGCGGCCATCGAAGGCCAGCGGTTATGCGTCCACGCCCCGTTGATCGAAATGACCAAGGCCGACATCATCCGGCGCGGCACTGAACTGGGGGTCGATTACGGCCTGACGGTTTCGTGTTATCAGGCCGACCAACAGGGCGCAGCCTGCGGTCTTTGCGACGCCTGCCGCCTGCGGCAAGCCGGTTTTGCGGTCGCCAACATCCCCGATCCGACCCGCTATCAAAGCCGGTAATCGCCAACATGGAATTCACCCTGCATCACAAAATTTTGCTGTCGGCATTCGTCATCGCGGCCATCATGGGAGCCGTGGCGAACAAAACCAGTTTTTGCACCATGGGGGCCATCTCGGACTGGATCAACATCGGGGACAAGGGCCGTCTGCGCGCCTGGCTGCTGGCTATCGCAATCGCGCTGGGCGGCGTGCTGCTGCTGGAAGCCTTTGGCCAGATCAATCTTTCCAGCGCCACCTTTCCCCCGTATCGCACCACCAATTTCGCATGGCTGCGTTATCTGCTCGGCGGCCTCATGTTCGGCGCTGGTATGACGCTGGCCTCAGGCTGCGGTAACAAGACGCTGGTGCGCATCGGCGGCGGCAATCTCAAATCGCTGCTGGTGCTGGCGATCGCCTCGGTCATGGCTTACTTGATGCTGTGGAGCAGCTTCTACAACACCGTCTTCGACCACTGGCTGTCGCCGCTGACCATCAATCTGGGCAGCATCGGCGCGAAAAGCCAGACGCTCGACGCGATTCTTACCGGCATCACCGGCATTAGCGGCCTGCACTTCATTCTGGGCGGATCAATCACGCTCGGCCTGCTCGTCTACATTTTCATCTCAGCGGATTTCCGCGCCAGCCACGACAATCTGCTCGGCGGCACGGTAATCGGTCTGGCCATCGTCGCCGGCTGGTATCTGACCGGCGGCCCCCTCGGCGCCGAGTGGAAGGAATGGGCCGGCATGACCGACGCACCGCCCGTGCGCGTCCAGACGCAGTCCTTCACTTTCATCAGCGCGATGGGCGATGGGCTACGCTACCTGATGAGCCCAAGCGACTTTGGCCTGATCGACTTCGGCATCGCCGCCCTGACCGGCGTTATCGCCGGTTCCTTCCTTTACTCGGTGTTGACGCGCCAGTTCTGCATTGAATGGTTCGCCAGCGCCGGAGACTTCGTGAGCCACGCTATCGGCGCGGCGCTGATGGGCATCGGCGGCGTGCTGGCGATGGGCTGCACAATCGGTCAGGGCATCACCGGCGTTTCCACGCTGGCGCTTGGTTCCCTGCTGGCGCTCGCCGCCATTATCGCTGGCGCTGCCGTCACCATGAAGCTCCAGTATTGGCGCATCATGGGCGCAAGCTGAATATTCCAGTTTGACGGCGATGCGGGCGCTCCCTATAATCCGCGCCTCTGATCGAGAGGGTGGTTAGCTCAGTCGGTAGAGCAGCTGGCTTTTAACCAGTTGGTCACAGGTTCGAATCCTGTACCACCCACCACCCCCTGCGCGTGGGGTCGTTAGCTCAGTTGGTAGAGCAGCGGACTCTTAATCCGTAGGTCGAAGGTTCGAATCCTTCACGACCCACCATCCCCGCCGGAAAAATTCCTACAGGTTGCAGAAGGTCAGCTCGAAGGAGATGTCCGCGTCTGTCTGCTTGGGCCGCGGATCCGCGCCTGCTGGTACGGTGTAGCGGATGTTGAGCGCGTATTTGTTGGCGCTGATTTCGGGAATCACGGTTTCATCGCTGCTCAGGCGCAGGCGCACCAACTGAGCTGTGCGTCCGGCCAGCATCAACTGGTAAGCGCCTTTCTCGGCGACGCGCGTTTCGGGGCGTCCGGCAGCGCGCAGCAGGCGCAGCACGATACTCAGGCCATCGTGGATCGGCACCAGAGGCGCGATCCAGCCGGAGAGGTCACGCTGGCGCAGGGCCGTATCGCGGTTGAGCCAGAAGTGATAACCGGGCAGATCGAACTCGCAAACGCCGCCGGGAATGGCAACGCGATTTTTGATGCCCATGAGCCATTCGTTCTCGCGCAGGTTCTGGCCGATCTTGCCCTGCATGGTCAGCAGGGCGGTCGATGCCCGCTCGATTTCGAGCAGCGCGCCGGAGAGCGCGTCTTCGGCGATCTGCGGATTGTTGCGAAACGACAGCAGGATTTGACGTTGACGCTCAAGCTCCTGCACGAGATCAAATTTGAGATCGGCCCGGCTGGTGATGTCGAGTATTTCGAACAGTATGACCAGGGCAACATGATGCTCCTGCGCGCCCTGCGCAGATGAAAAATACGCGACTTTGTCGAACAAATCCTCAAGGCGCAATAAAGTGCGGACTCGCTCGCTCAAAGGATATTCGTAAGTAATCACGGCCGATCCATCGGAAAATTCTGGCGATTCTGACCCAAATACCGGCAAACCTCAACCTATCGCGGAAATTTTTGTTATTTCGGCCAGATAACGGCGATGCAGTTCCGCCACCTGTTTTGCCAGATTGTCGAGGCTGCCCCCGTTGTCGATCACGTCGTCGGCAATGGCGAGGCGCGCCTGGCGGCTGGCTTGAGCGTCAATGATGCGCAGGATTTCTTCGCGGCTCAGGCCGCTGCGCGCGGCGACACGGGCGATGCGGATTTCGTCGTCGCAATCGACCACGGCGACGCGGGCAACCCGGCTGAGATAGGCGTCCGACTCCACCAGCAAAGGCACGGAGAGGATCACATACGGCGCTCCGCCCGCCAGCGCCTCCTGACAGCGATGTTCGGCCTGAGCGCGAATCAGCGGATGCAGGATGTCTTCCAGACGCTGGCGCACGCCGGGATCCTCGAAAGCCAAACGGCGCATCACAGCCCGATCCAGCCGGCCATCGGTCGCGATGACCGGCCTGCCGAACGCCTTCTCGATGGACGCCATCGCGCCTCCATCCGGCCCCGTCAATTCATGCGCGATGGCGTCGGTATCGACGACGGCGGCGCCCAGCGCGGCAAAACATCCGGCGGCGGCGCTCTTGCCGCTGCCGATGCCGCCCGTCAGGCCAATGACGCGGGATTTCACTTCTTCGGACATTCCACCGGTACCGTATTCAAACCGGCCAGCGCCTTTTCCAGCACCGGATATGTGCCGCGCGCAGTCAATATGACTCTGCCGGTGGGTTTGTTCACCTCGACGAGCTTGGCCGATTTGATGTTGTTACGCACCAGGCGCGTCATCCTTTCTTTGGCGGCCTGCTCGGTGGGAAACAGACCAATCGTGACGGCATTGTAATGGGGGCCTTTTTCCTGAATCACCGAGAATTGCTTGAAGCCCGCTTGGCGCAAGGCGGCGAGTTCCTTCGCGGGCGGTTTGCCATCGGCTGCCGGAATGTAAACCCAGTAGCTGACCATATTGATTGCGGTCTGGAAAGCCTGCCCGCCGGAAGCGGCGAGACGCTTGCCCCGCGCCTCGGCTTCGGCCGCCTCCAGCGGGCCGGCCCGCTGGCAGACGCGCTCCGGCTCCGGCTCGGCAGGGATATCGCTGCGGCTGGTCTTGAGCTGCTCCGGCAAAAGCTGCTTCTGCAGGCGTTCCGGTTCGCGCTCCTCGTCCCGCCCCCCCAGATAACCCGTCGCCCAGACATAGACCGCCAGATTGGCGAACACCAGAAGCAGAAAAAAGGAGCGCGTCATGCCAAAGATCAGCCGACCTTGGGCAAATGCTTGAGGGATGCGGTGACTGCCTCGCTCGGATACGCGAAATCTTCCAGCCCGCCCGCGAAATAGCGGTCGTAAGCCGCCATGTCGAAGTGGCCGTGACCGGAGAGGTTGAACAGCAGCGTCTTGGGCTCGCCCGACTGCTTGCAGCGCAAGGCCTCGTCAATACAGGCGCGAATGCCGTGACAGGATTCCGGCGCGGGGATGATGCCCTCGGCGCGCGCGAACATCAGGCCCGCTTCGAAAGTCGCCAGTTGCGGCACCGCCACCGCCTCGATCAACTTCTCGTGGAAAAGCTGCGAGACCAGCGGCGAAGCGCCGTGATAACGCAGGCCGCCTGCGTGAATGCCCGGCGGCATGAAGTCGTGGCCGAGCGTGTACATCTTCATGATCGGCGTGTAGCCGGAAGCATCGCCGTAGTCGTAGGCATAAACGCCGCGGGTCAGCGTCGGGCAGGAAATCGGCTCAACCGCGACGACGCGCAGATTTTTGGCCTTGGCATCGCCCGCCGCCTTGTCGGCCAGGAAGGGGAAACCGATGCCGCCGAAATTGGAACCGCCGCCGCAAGGCGCGAAAATCATGTCGGGATAAGCGCCGATTTTGGCGAACTGCTTCTTCGCTTCCAGACCGATCACCGTCTGATGCAACAGCACATGATTGAGCACCGAACCGAGCGCGTAGTTGGTATCGGCGCGACCGGCGGCTTCCTCGACCGCCTCGGAAATCGCCAGTCCCAGCGAACCCAGATTATTCGGATCGACAGCCAGCATATCGCGGCCCGCCTTGGTCATTTCGCTTGGGCTGGCGAACACTTCCGCGCCCCAAGTCTGCATCGTCGAACGGCGCGAAGGCTTCTGCTGGTAGCTCACCTTCACCATATACACGCGCACGGCGATACCGAACATCTGACCGGCAAACGCCAGCGAACTACCCCACTGCCCCGCGCCGGTCTCGGTCGACAGCCGCATGATGCCCGCCTGCCTGTTGTAGAAAGCCTGCGGCACGGCAGTATTCGGCTTGTGCGAACCGGCGGGCGAAATCGCTTCGTTCTTGTAGTAAATCTTCGCGGGCGTGCCGAGCATGCGCTCCAGCCGATGCGCGCGATGAAGCGGCGAAGGCCGCCAGATGCGATACGCCTCGCGCACTTCATCGGGGATGGCAATCCAGCGTTCACCCGACATCTCCTGTTCCAGAATGGCGTTCGGGAAAATCGCGCTCAACGCCTCCGGCGACACCGGCTGCCCGTCCGGCCCCAACGGCGGCGTCGGCGGATTAGGCATGTCGGCGACGATGTTGTACCAGTGCGTCGGAATATCGCTTTCTTCAAGCAGGATTTTGGTCGGGGTGCTCATGAGGTCTCCACTGATTATCGGCAGCCAAAGGCGGCTAACTTACTGCTTTTGACGCATTGGTCAAGAGGTTTCAGATTTTATCTGCTTCCGGCGTCCAAGGGACTTCCCCCCGCGCCCTACCCCGTCATTCCCACATGGCTCAGGTGGGAATCCAGCGGCTTTGATTGTCAAGAATTTAATGCTGACCCCTTAAACCTGGTGATGTTGAGATTGCCGGTGTTGGCGCTGAGAAGGCAGGTGATTTCAACATTCCCCAACTCGTTGCCTTTGCTGCGGGTATCGGTGGGAGTTGCGCTGGCAAAGCCCGTTAGAAGAACAAGTAGCCAGAAGGTAAGGAAGCTGGCGAGGAAGCGGCGACGGGAAGAAGTCATGGGCTTGGTTTCTCGGTCAACAAATTTGGGAGTTGTCCAGCGGTTGAAAAGCATTTAGAGCAGTTTCAGTTTAATTTTTTACATTATGGACTGCGCTTTGCATTTCGTCATTCCCGCGTATTTCTTCACTTCGTCATTCCCGCGTACTTCTTCACTTCGTCATTCCCGCGAAAGCGGGAATCCAAGGTTTTCGTTCCCTTCCAGAAGCGTCGCAGAAAAACGACGCAACCCCAACGTCCTTGGATTCCCGCTTTCGCGGGAATGACGGGATGAGGTGGAT
>JAISPO010000058.1 GCA_031274855.1 Zoogloeaceae bacterium
TGCGCGGCCGAGACGAAGCCTGCCTCGAATGCCGAGGGCGCGAAGTAGACGCCGCGCTCCAGCATGGCGTGGAAGAAGCGGTTGAAAGCCGCCTTGTCCGAGGCCATGACCGCTGCGTAGGACGCAGGCGGTTCAGCGGCGAAATAGAGGCCGAACATGCCGCCAACCGCTTGAGCGGAGAAGGTGATCCCCTGCCGCGCCGCCGCAGCGCACAGCCCTTCGGTCAGCGCCGTTGTCTTGCGCGACAATTCTTCGTAAAACCCGGGCGCTTGAACTTTCTGCAAAGTCGCCAGCCCCGCCGCCACCGAGAGCGGATTGCCCGATAGCGTACCGGCTTGATAGACCGGGCCGAGCGGCGCGATTTTCTCCATGATGTCACGGCGGCCACCGAAAGCGCCCAGCGGCATACCGCCGCCGATCACCTTGCCGAAGGTGGATAGATCGGGTTTGATGCCGTACAAGCCTTGTGCGCTGCCTGCGCCGACACGGAAGCCGGTCATCACTTCGTCGAAAATCAAAACGCTGCCGTATTGGCCGCACAGCGCTCGCATCGCATCGAGGAACTCGCGGCGCGGCGCAATCAGGTTCATGTTGCCGGCAACCGGCTCGACGATGACGCAGGCAATGTCGCGGCCGCATTCGTCAAAGACACGCGCCAGTTGATCCGGCGCGTTGTAGTCGAGCACCAGCGTGTCGCGGGCCAGATCGGCGGGTACTCCCGCGGACGAAGGATTACCGAAAGTCAGCGCCCCCGATCCGGCCTTGACCAGCAGGCTGTCGGCATGGCCGTGGTAGCAGCCTTCGAATTTGACGATTTTGTCGCGGCCAGTGAAACCCCGCGCCAGCCGGATGGCGCTCATGGTCGCCTCGGTACCTGAAGAAACCAGCCGCACCATTTCCATGCTCGGCACAAGTTTGACCAGCAGCTCGGCCAGTTCGACTTCCGCCGCAATCGGCGCGCCGAACGACAGGCCATCGGCGGCAACGCGCTGCACAGCGGCCACGACATCAGGATCGGCATGGCCGAGAATCAGCGGCCCCCAGGAACCAACATAGTCGAGATAGCGTTTACCGTCGGCATCCCAGACGCTGGCGCCAACGCCTTTGGTAAAAAAGCGCGGCGCGCCGCCGACCGAGCGGAAGGCGCGTACCGGCGAATTGACGCCGCCGGGAATGGTTTTCTGTGCACGGGCAAACAGTTCTTCGTTACGGGTCATGGCAATCCCTTATCGTGAGTCGAATAGTTTTTGGAATTTTTCGGCGCGGTGGCCGATATCCATCGCATTGAACAGGTCGCTGACCACGGCCACCATGTCGGCGCCGGCGGCGATGACCTGCGGCGCATTTTTGATGGTAATGCCGCCAATGGCGGCGACCGGGCCGCCAAAGCGGCGCTTGGCCTCGGCCAGCAGCTCAAACGAAGCCAATGTCGCGTCCGGTTTCGTGATTGAGGAAAACATGCTGCCAATGCCGATGTAGTCAGCCCCAGCCTTGGCGGCGGCATCAACGCGCTCAAGATCGTTGTAGCAGGACACGCCCAACACGCGCTTGGGGCCAAGCGTCTTGCGCACGGTGGCCAGATCACGCCCGGACAAATCGCCACGGCCAACATGCGCTCCATCCGCGCCGATTTCGACGGCCAGCCGGACATCGTCATTGATAATCAGTTTCGCCCCGTAGGCGCGGCAAACGCGCACCATTTCCGCCGCTTGGGCGCGGCGCAAGGGCGCGGGCGCCTGCTTGTTGCGATACTGGAGCAGGCGGGCGCCGCCCTGCAAGGCCGCCTCGACCAATGCCGACAGCCGCGGCAACAATCGGTCATCGGTGGTAACGGCATACAGCCCGCGCAAAGCGCCGGAAAACTCACTCATCGCCAGCAGCCTCCACATCACGCGCCCAGAAGAACCGGTCGGGGATGTATTGCCCCTTGCCGGGCCGGAAACCGGCGGCCAGCGCATGCCAAGTGTAGTCTTGAGCGTTGCGCACGGCATCCTTGATGCCGAGACCGTTGGCGATGTTGGCGGCAATCGCCGAAGCCAGAGTGCAACCGGAGCCGTGGTAACTGCCCGGCAGGCGTTCCCAACTGTCTTCGCAAATGCGGCCATCCGCGCCGTAAAGCGTATTGATGACCTGCGGTGAATTCTCGTGCGCGCCGGTAATCAGCACATACTCCGCGCCGGCATTGATGAGGCGGCGCGCGCATTCGGACAATGCCGGCGCATCATCATCTTCGCCGAGGGCGAGCCGTCGCGCTTCCAGACTGTTGGGCGTCAACACCGTCGTGCGCGGCAACAGCAATTCAATCATGGCATCGGCCATTTCATCATCGGCCAACGGGTCGCCGCGCCCCGAGGCCAAGACCGGATCGAACACCAGCGGAACGTCGGGATAATCATTGATGATCCCGGCGATTGCGGCAATGGTTTCAACGCTGCCTAGCATTCCGAGCTTGAAAACCGAGACGGGCACGTCTTCCAGCAGCGCCCGTGCCTGATCGGCAACCCATCCGGCGTCGATTGCCAGCACACGGTCAACGCCGGCCGTATTCTGTACCGTCAGGCCGGTGAGCACCGATAGCGGATGGCAGCCCAAACTCGCCAATGTCAGCAGGTCAGCCTGCACGCCAGCCCCCCCCGTCGGATCGGAAGCGGCAAACGTAAGCACAGGCAAAAATTCGGCGTCGATGGGCATGGGGCAGTTAATCGGTCCGGCCTGTAGTTAGTGAGTGGTCACCGTCGGGCGGACAGTGTAAATCCTATCCAAAACAGTTGGGCATTCCGGGATTGCAATACGATTAAGATGGCATCTCAATATTCGACCACAACTCATTGCCCAGTCAGCGTTTAGTATATAGTATGATGCGCAGTAGAAGGGTGTCGTTGTTACGACGCTCACTGGCTCATGGGGAGGAGAAAGTGCGGCGTGGGTGATATGGCAAATCCGGGTAATGTCAAGGTTATGGTGATCGACGATTCGAACACCATACGCAAGAGCGCCGAGATTTTTCTCGTCCAGGCGGGATATCAGGTGTTATTGGCTGAGGATGGCTTTGATGCCTTGGCCAAAATCGCCGATCATCAGCCGGATGTTATCTTCTGCGACATTCTGATGCCACGTCTGGATGGCTATCAGACTTGCGCGCTTATCAAGAAAAACCCTCGCCTCGCGGCGACTCCCGTTATCATGCTTTCATCGAAAGACGGTCTGTTCGACCGGGCCCGCGG
>JAISPO010000070.1 GCA_031274855.1 Zoogloeaceae bacterium
TGTCCAGCCAATGCTGCCGGTATGGCGGATCGAGAAACGCCAAGTCGAAGCTGCGGCCCTGTTGGGCGGCTAAGGCTGCGAATTCTAGCGCATCCGCCCGGATCAACTCCAGTTGACCGCCGCCCAGCGCTTCGGCGTTCCGGCACAGCGTCGCGGCCACTTTGTTATCGCGCTCGACCATGACGACTTGCGCCGCGCCTCTTGAAGCGGCCTCAAAACCGAGGATGCCGCTGCCGGCAAAGAGGTCGAGGCAGGCAAGACCGGTGAGGTCTTGCCCCAGCCAGTTGAACAGGGTTTCGCGCACACGGCCGGGCGTTGGCCGCAACTCCGGCGTGTCGATGACTTTGATGAGGCGGCTGCGCCACTCGCCGCCGGTGACGCGCACTTGAGACATTAATCCGCCGCGACGATGACTGTCATCAAATGCTCAGGCCGGACATGCCGCGCAAACGCTTCGCGCACCTGCTGGGCGGTCACCGCGCCCACGCTGGCCGGAAAGTCGTCCAGATAAGTCAGCGGCAAATCGAAGAAGCCGATGACGGACAGGTAGCCGAGCAGTTTGGCGTTGCTGTCGATGCGCAGGCCGAGGCCGTCGATCAGGTTTTTCTTGGCGGCAGCCAGTTCCGCTTTGGTCGGGCCGTCCTTGAGAAAACCGGCGAGCACGTCATTGGCGACCTTGAGGGCATCTTCCGCCTGTTCACGCTTGGTTTGCAGGCCGATGTCGAACGGCCCCTCCAGCTTACGCGGGGAAAAATAGGAATGGACGCTGTAGGCATAGCCGCGCTTTTCGCGCACTTCTTTCATCAGCCGCGAGACAAAACCGCCGCCGCCCAGGCTGTAATTGCCGACCAGCAGCGGGAAATAATCGGGGTCGCCGCGCTTCACGGCGGGCAGGCCGATATGAATGTGGCTCTGGGCTGCCGGATGGGCGACCTTGATCGTCGCCGCTGTTGGCTGGCTGACCGGCGGCAGCGGCTGTTCGGCCTGCCCTGCCGGCAAGGCTTCGGTCAGGGCTTGGGCAATGCGTTCGGCCTCGGCCCGCGTCACATCGCCGATGATGGAAACGACGGCGCGGCGGGCTGAATAGTGGCTGCGGTAAAAGGCGGTCAAATCATCGCGCGTCAGGCTGCCGACGCTCTCGACCGTGGCTTTGACGCCGTAGGGATGATCGGGATAAATGGCGGCGGCGAAACGCTTGGCGGCAATGGCGTCGGGCCGCGTGTCGGCCTCCTGAATGGCGGCGATGCTGCGCGCCTTTTCGCGTGTCACCACGTTTTCGGGAAAGCTGGGGCGGGTCAGCACCAGTTGCAGCAGGGCCAGCGCCGCTTCGCGCTCTTTGGGATAGGCCAGCGTCCGCAGGACGAGACCGGCGCGGTCGGGCTCCCTCACACCACTCAATTTGGCCCCTAAATCGACCAGTTGCGCGGCAATGGCTTCCTCGTCCAGATCGCCCGCGCCGGCGTCGAGCAAAGCTGCCGTTAAACCGGCCAGCCCCGCCTTGCCGGAGGGATCGTAGGCGCTGCCTGCCGAGAAATCGACCTCGACATCCAAAATGGGCAGGTCGTGGTTTTCGACGAAATAAACGCGCGCGCCGGAAGGCGCAAGCCAGTGTTCGATCTTGACGCCCGCCTGCGCGGTGAAAGAAAGCAGGCAGGCAAGCGCGGCAAACAGAATTCTCATTTTCATTCCTTACTGGGCGGGGTGGCGCGCCGCGCCGCCCGATTTTTTCCTGGGCTGCGATTCGTCGATGGGCTGAGGATCGAGTACGGCAATCGTCAGTCGATCATCGCTATCGGGGCCGAAATATTTTTTCGCCACCGCCTGTACTTCGGCGGCAGTCACAGCGCGCATTTTGTCGAGTACCTTGTCGTAATCACGCCAACTGAAACCGGCCGCCTCGAAGCGCCCGATTTCCATCGCCTGCGCCATCATCGAATCGCGCTTGTAAACCTGACTGGCGATTAACTGGGTTTTGATCCGCGCCAGTTCTTCCTCGGCTACGCCTTCTTCGGCGATGCGCGTCAATTCGCCGCGCAGCGCGGTTTCCAGTTCGGCGACCGTGCGGCCCTCGGCGGGCTGACCGTCCAGAACGAACAGCGATTCGCCGCGAACGATTTCTTCATAACCGGCACCGGCGGACTGCGCGATTTTTTGTTCGCGCACCAGCCGCCGCGCAAAGCGGGCCGCATCGTTGCCGTCCAGCACCGCGGCCAGAACGCTCAGGGCGTAAGGCTCTTGATCTTGATCGACATCTTGCAGGCGCGGCACCTTCCATGCCAGCGCAAGGTAAGGCAGCTTGGCCGGAGCCTTGACAGCGACGCGCTTGACACCGGTCTGTTCCGGCTCGTTCTGCGGCTTTCTGACCGGCAGCGCGCGCGGCTTGATTTTGCCGTAAGTGCGCGCCGCATCGCTGAACACCTTGGCGTGATCGACATCGCCGACCACCAGCAGATAGGCGTTGTTCGGCGCGTACCAGCTTTGATACCAGTCGCGCGCGTCCTGCCAGGTCATGTGTTCAAGATCATCCATCCAGCCGATGACCGGACGGCGATACGGATGAGCAAGCCACGCGGTGCCATTGAGCATTTCCCACACCAGCGATTGCGGGTTGTCCTCGGTGCGCAGGCGGCGCTCTTCCATGACCACTTTCAACTCCGAGGCGAAGTCCTGTTGCGTCAGGCGCAGATTCGCCATGCGGTCGGCTTCGAGCGCCATCATCTGCGGCAGCGCGGTATTCGGCACGATCTGGAAATAGGCCGTGTAGTCGTGGCTGGTGAAAGCATTGTCGCGCCCGCCCGTCTCGGCGACGATGCGGCTGAACTCGCCGCCGGCCACCTTCTGCGTGCCTTTGAACATCATGTGTTCGAGCATGTGGGCGACGCCGGAGTAGCCGTCTTTTTCGTCCATCGAACCGGCGCGATACCAGACCATGTGTACCGCCGTCGGCGCGCGATGATCCTCCTTGACGATGACGCGCAACCCGTTGGCAAGCCGGGTTTCGTAAGGGTTCGCCGATACGCTGAAAGCGGCGCTTCCGGCCAGCAATAGCGCGGCGAACATCAGGGTTTTCTGCATGTTGATATAAGGCTCTCTGTTAAAATGAATTTTCCCGCCGGTAATGATAACTCGGCCCGTTTACGACACCCATCCCGATGTTTGGTTTCCTGAAAAAAAATGACGGGCCTGCGCTCCAGAATGAGCCGAAAAAGCCCGGTTGGACAGAAAGGCTCAAGGCCGGTCTGGCGAATACGCGCAACCGCTTGGGCGGCCTGCTGAGAAGCGGTCGCATCGACGACGAACTGCTCGAAGAACTCGAAGCCACGCTCCTGATGGCCGATTGCGGCGTCGAAGCAACGCAATGGCTGCTCGCCGAACTGAAATCCCGCGTCAAGCGCGACGGGCTGGAAACCGCCGAGCAACTGCGCGAGACGCTAAGTGTTTTGCTCAGCGAAGTGCTGAAGCCGCTTGAGCAGCCGCTCGACATTTCGACTCATCATCCTTTCATCATCATGCTGGCCGGTGTCAACGGGGCCGGCAAGACCACCTCGATTGGCAAGCTGGCCAAGCATTTTCAGCAGCAGGGAAAATCCGTTTTGCTGGCGGCGGGTGACACCTTCCGCGCGGCGGCCCGCGAGCAGCTTGCCGAATGGGGGCGGCGCAACGATGTTGCCGTCATCGCGCAGGAATCGGGCGATCCGGCAGCCGTCATTTTCGATGCCATCGGCGCGGCCAAAGCGCGGGACATCAACGTGGTGCTGGCCGATACCGCCGGACGCCTGCCGACGCAACTGAACCTGATGGCGGAAATCGCCAAGGTGCGGCGCGTGATCGAAAAAGCCGAGGCGAGCGGCCCGCATGAAGTACTGCTGGTGCTCGACGCCAACATCGGCCAGAACGCCATCGCGCAGGTCAAAGCCTTCGACAAGGCCATCGGCGTCACCGGCCTGATCGTCACCAAGCTCGATGGCACGGCCAAAGGCGGCGTGCTGGCCGCCATCGCCCGCCAGTGTCCGAAGCCGATCCGCTACATCGGCGTCGGCGAAGGCATCGACGACTTGCAGCCTTTCCGCGTCGACGAATTCGTCGACGCCCTCTTTGCGAAATGATCAAGTTCGACCATGCCAGCAAGCGTTTCCCGCCGGGCATGGACGCGCTTGTCGACGTCAGCTTTGCCGTCGCCACCGGCGAATTGGTCATCATCGGCGGCCATTCGGGCGCCGGAAAATCGACGCTGCTGAAACTGATTGCCGCCATCGAACGCCCCACCGGCGGCGCGGTGCTGGTCAACGGCCAGAATATCGGCAGTCTCAAGCGCAGCGCCGTGCCTTATCTGCGGCGCAATATCGGCCTTGTCTTTCAGGATCAGAAGCTACTGTTCGACCGCAACGCTTTCGACAACGTCATGCTGCCCCTGACGATTTCCGGCTTTCCGTCGCAGGAAGCCAAGCGGCGCGTGCAGGCGGCGCTCGATAAAGTCGGCCTGCTCGAACGGCAGCGGGCCATGCCCATCATGCTATCGGGCGGCGAACAGCAGCGCCTCGCCATCGCCCGCGCCGTGGTCAGCCGCCCCAGCCTGCTGCTGGCCGATGAGCCGACCGCCCATCTCGATGCCGAAACAGCGGCGGATGTCGCGCGTATTTTTCTGGAATTCCACGCCGTTGGCGTTACCACCCTGATCGCCACTTACGACAACAGCCTGTTTCCGAATGCGCGGCAACTGACGCTCGATCACGGGAGGCTGCGATGAGCACCTGGCTGGCCCAACATGGCGCGGCTTTTCGCGCTGCGCTGCGCCGACTGGCCGCTTCGCCGGTCAATACGCTGCTGTCGCTGCTGGCGATTGGCATTGCGCTGGCGCTGCCCGCAGGCGGTCAGATGCTGGTTGCCAATGTCCTCCAGTTGGCGCGGGATTCCGCGCCCACGCCGCAGATATCCCTGTTCCTTGATCTCGACGCAAGCAAGGCCGACGGGCAGAGCCTGTTGAACAGACTCGACAATCATTCGGGCATCAAAACCTTTAAATTCATCCCGCGTGAGGACACGCTGGCGCGCATGAAATCGCGCGAAGGCTTTGCCGATGTGATTGAGGCGCTGCCGAAAAATCCCTTCCCCGACACCATCATCGCGCTGCCCGCGAATGACCGGCCCGAAGCGATGGAAAAGCTGGCTGCGGAGTTTCGGAAATGGCCCAAGGTCGCGCAGGTGCAACTGGATTCCGACTGGGCACGGCGGCTTGCCGCGCTCATCAAAATCGGCCGCCTGACCGTCGCGCTGCTGGCCCTGCTGCTCGGCATCGGTTTGATTGCCATTACCTTTAACACCATCCGCCTGCAAGTAACGACGCGGCGCGCTGAAATCGAACTGTCCCGCCTGCTGGGCGCGACCAATGCTTTCATCCGCCGTCCGTTCCACTACTTCGGCATCCTGCTTGGCCTTTTGGGCGGCATGGTGGCATGGCTCGCCGTCGCCGCCGCAACCTGGTGGCTGCGCGAACCGGTTGCCGAACTGGCCAGCCTTTACAATATCGACCTCATCCTGCAACCGCTCGCGCTGCCAGATTCGGCCCTGCTGCTGGCCGCCGCCGCCGGTCTGGGCTGGCTCGGCGCCAGCCTCTCGCTGCGGCAGCATCTGGCCGGCGAAGGCAATAAAGGAACCGATTAAATGCCCGACCATCACGTACCGCTGATCGCCACCCTGTCGATTGCCTTCCCGCTCGCCCTCGTGCTGGGTACGCTGGCGGCCCGCCTGCGCCTGCCGGCGCTGGTCGGCTACCTGCTGGCCGGTATCATCATGGGGCCTTTCACGCCAGGCTTTGTTGCCGATGCCGCTCTTGCGGCGGAACTGGCCGAAATCGGCGTCATTCTGCTGATGTTCGGCGTCGGCCTGCACTTCTCGCTGGAAGATTTGCTCAACGTCCGCCGCATCGCGGTACCCGGCGCGGTGCTGCAAATCGTCGTCGCCACAATACTGGGCGGTGTCGCCTCATGGCTCTGGGATTGGGATTTGGCGGCCGCGCTCGTTTTCGGGGTCACGCTATCGACCGCCAGTACCGTCGTGCTTTTGCGCGGTCTGGAAGCGCGCGGCATCCTCGAATCCATGAATGGCCGCATTGCCGTTGGCTGGCTGATCGTCGAAGACTTGGCGATGGTGCTGGTGCTGGTGCTGCTGCCGCCGCTGGCCGGCGTACTTGGCAAGGTTCAAGCAGGCGACGACGGCAATCTGACGATCACCCTGCTGATTACCTTCCTGAAAGTGGCCGTCTTCATCGGCCTGATGCTGGTTGTCGGCCGCAAAGTCTTTCCCAAGCTGCTCTGGGCCGTCGCCCGCGCAGGCTCGCGTGAACTGTTCACCCTGTGCGTGATCGCCGTCGCCATGGGCATCGCCTTCTTCGCCGCCAAGCTGTTTGGCGTTTCCTTCGCGCTGGGCGCTTTCTTCGCCGGTATGGTCATGCGCGAATCCGAATTCAGCCACCGCGCCGCCACCGAATCGCTGCCGTTTCAGGAAGCCTTCGCCGTCCTCTTTTTCGTCTCGGTCGGCATGTTGTTCGACCCCCTGGTTCT
>JAISPO010000077.1 GCA_031274855.1 Zoogloeaceae bacterium
GAAGGTGATGGCGCTGACGGCCATGAAAATGACGGTGCCATCATCGGCCAGCAGGGGGTGCAGGCTGGCGCCGAGGCCGGTCAGGACGATCATGGCAACGATCAGGCAGGCTATGCCGAGAATCGAGCAGATGATGAAGGTGTAGGGCCAGTGACGCGCTTTCAAGGTTTCAATCCTTCTGGCGCAAATCGAGTACGCGCTTGGCTTTGCCGGTCGAACGTTCGATGCTGCCTACCGCCTTGACTTCAATGTGCGTCGATATGCCGACGTAAGACTTGATGTGGTGCGCCAGTTCGTGCGAGACATATTCCCGCTCGACGCTGGTTGCGGTGGCGAATTCCGGCTTCATTTCGACGTTGACGGTCATGGTGTCCATATGGCCGTCGCGGTCGACTTCGATCAGGTAGTGCGGCGAGAGCTTGGGCGTCTTGAGAATCTGCTCTTCGATCTGCGAGGGGAACACATTGACGCCACGGATAATCAGCATGTCGTCGGATCGGCCGGTGATCTTGCCCATGCGGCGCATGGCGCGCGCCGTTGGCGGCAGCAGGCGGGAAAGATCACGCGTGCGGTAGCGAATCACCGGCAGCGCTTCTTTCGTCAGTGAGGTGAATACGAGTTCGCCGAGTTCACCGTCGGGCAGCACGGCGCCGGTGACCGGGTCGATGATTTCGGGATAGAAGTGGTCTTCCCAAATCACGGGGCCGTCTTTGGATTCGACGCATTCATTGGCGACGCCGGGGCCGATGACTTCGGAAAGGCCATAGATGTCGACGGCCTGCATGTCGAAGCGGCGCTCGATTTCCTGACGCATCTGAGCGGTCCAGGGTTCGGCGCCGTGGATGCCCAGGCGCAGCGAGCATTTGCTAGGGTCACGTCCCTGACGGACGAACTCGTCGCCGATCGCCAGCATGTACGAGGGCGTGACCATGATGATGTCCGGCTCGAAGTCGAGAATCAACTGGACTTGCCGCTCGGTCTGGCCGCCGCCGAAGGGGATCACGGTGCAGCCCAGATGCTCGGCGCCGTAATGCGCGCCCAAGCCGCCGGTGAACAGGCCATAGCCGTAGGAGACATGGAGCTTGTCGCCGGGGCGGCCGCCCGCCGCGTAAATCGAGCGCGCCATCACGCGCGTCCAGGTGTCGATATCCTTGCGGGTGTAACCAACCACGGTCGGTTTGCCGGTGGTGCCAGAGGAGGCATGTACCCGCACCACTTGCTCACGCGGCACGGCGAACATGCCGAACGGGTAGTTCTCGCGCAAATCCTGCTTGGTCGTGAAAGGGAACTTGGCCAGATCGGCCAGAGATTTCAAATCCTCAGGGCGGACGCCGGCAGCGTCGAACTTCCGCTTGTAGTGCGGAACGTTGTCGTAGGCGTGCCGCAGCGACCAGCGCATGCGTTCCAGTTGCAGGGCCGTGATTTCGTCGCGGCTGGCGTTCTCGATGGCTTCAAATCCGATGTTTCCGGTCATGTATCAGACTCCTTGAACCGCGCATTATCCCTCAGGCCGCGGATTTCTTTGAAATATCCTTTGAATCGGGCTGTCCGGCCCCGAAAAACCCTTATGCCAGCTTTGCGGTGCGGTACATAATTCGCTATCATCAAAGAGTTTCAGTTGTCCGCAAAAAACGAAAGCCAACGGAAGAAGGGAAGTGTCTTATGAAGATCCACGAATATCAGGGCAAAGAGATTCTAAGGAAGTTCGGCGTGGCCACCCCGCGCGGGATTCCGTGCTTCACGGTCGACGAGGCCGTCAAGGCTGCCGAGACCCTGGGCGGCAAAATTTGGGTAGTGAAAGCGCAAATCCACGCCGGTGGCCGTGGCAAGGGCGGCGGCGTCAAGCTGGCCCGCTCGCTCGATGAAGTCCGGCAACATGCCACTGCCATTCTCGGTATGCAGCTCAAGACGCATCAGACCGGCCCCGAAGGCCAGAAGGTGCGCCGCCTGCTGGTCGAAGATGGCGCGGATATCAAGAAGGAATACTACGTCGCCGCGCTGACCGACCGCGCCACGCAAAAGGTGGCGATGATGGCCTCCTCTGAAGGCGGCATGGATATCGAGGAAGTCGCCCACAAGACGCCTGAGAAAATCATCAAGGTTTTTGTCGATCCGCTGACCGGCCTGACCGACGCGCAGGCGCAGGAACTGGCTGCCGGCATTGGCGTACCGGCAGGCTCCGTCGCTCAGGCGGTTGATACCTTCAAGAAGCTCTACGCCTGTTATATGGAAACCGATGCCTCGCTGGCGGAAATCAATCCGCTGATTCTGGAAGGCAACGGCAACATCAAGGCGCTCGATGCCAAGTTCAACTTCGACGCGAACGCGCTGTTCCGTCATCCCGAAATCGTCGCGTTCCGCGATCTCGATGAAGAAGACCCCGATGAGATTGAGGCCTCGAAATTCGATCTGGCCTACATTTCGCTCGATGGCAATATCGGCTGCCTGGTCAATGGCGCGGGTCTGGCGATGGCGACCATGGACACCATCGAGCTGTTCGGCGCCGAGCCGGCCAACTTCCTGGATGTCGGCGGCGGCGCCACGACAGAGAAGGTCACCGAAGCGTTCAAGATCATGCTCCACAACACGAAGGTCAAGGGCATTCTGGTCAACATCTTCGGCGGCATCATGCGCTGCGACACGATTGCCACGGGTGTTGTTTCAGCCGCCCGCGAAGTGCATCTGAAAGTGCCGCTGGTCGTGCGCATGAAGGGCACCAACGAGGATTTGGGCAAGAAGATTCTCGCCGAATCGGGCCTGCCGATTATCGCCGCCGACACCATGGCGGAAGCCGCGACCAGAATCGTCGCGGCCATCAAGTGAGGAATGCGTCATGTCGATTCTGATTAACAAAAACACCAAGGTCATTACCCAGGGCATTACCGGAAAGACCGGCCAGTTCCATACCGAAAAGTGCATCGAGTACGCCAACGGCAAAAACTGTTTCGTCGCCGGCGTCAATCCGAAGAAAGCCGGCGAAAAAATATTCGACGTGCCGATCTACGCCTCGGTCAAAGACGCGAAAGCCGCCACCGGCGCGACCGTTTCCGTCATCTACGTGCCACCGGCGGGCGCTGCCGACGCCATCTGGGAAGCCTGCGAAGCCAACCTCGATCTGGTCATCTGCATCACCGAGGGCATTCCGGTGCGCGACATGCTGGTCGTGCGCAACAAAATGAAACAGAAGGAAGCCAAAGGCGGCAAGCAAACCCTGCTGCTCGGCCCCAACTGTCCGGGCCTCATCACGCCGGATGAAATCAAAATTGGCATCATGCCGGGGCACATCCATCGCAAGGGCCGCATCGGCATCGTCTCGCGCTCCGGCACGCTGACTTATGAAGCCGTCGCGCAAGTCACCGAGATCGGCCTGGGCCAGTCGTCGGCAGTCGGCATTGGCGGCGACCCGATCAACGGCCTCAAGCACGTCGACGTGATGAAAATGTTTAACGACGACCCTGACACCGACGCCGTCATCATGATCGGCGAAATCGGCGGCCCCGACGAAGCCGACGCCGCGCGCTGGTGCAAGACCCACATGAAGAAGCCGGTCGTCGGCTTCATCGCTGGTGTCACCGCGCCCGCAGGCAAACGCATGGGCCACGCCGGCGCACTGATTTCCGGCGGCGCCGACACCGCCGATGCCAAGCTCGCCATCATGGAAGAATGCGGCTTCAACATCACCCGCGACCCCTCGGTGATGGGCAAGCTGCTCAAGTCG
>JAISPO010000108.1 GCA_031274855.1 Zoogloeaceae bacterium
TCGAAACGCAGACCATGCCGCTGGACGGCCACACGACGCTGATGGAAGGATTCGACAAGGCACGCCTGAGCGATATCGAATTGACCGACGCCGATATCGAAAAAGCAATCAACGAAATCAGAAGCGCCATCAACAAGTATTCCAAATAAGCGAAGATGCCCATGAGACCCAGCGGCCGCCGATTCGACGAACTGCGCAAGCTGACCATCACCCGCGATTACACCATGCACGCCGAAGGCAGCGTGCTGGTGGCCTTCGGCAACACCAAGGTGTTATGCACCGCCAGCGTTGAGGAAATCGTGCCCGCTTTTCTCAAGGGCAAGGGACAGGGCTGGGTCACTGCCGAATACGGCATGTTGCCGCGCTCCACGCACACGCGCACCGCCCGCGAGGCGGCCAAGGGCAAGCAGTCGGGGCGCACGCAGGAAATCCAGCGCCTGATCGGGCGTTCGCTACGCGCAGTCACCGATCTGCGCTTACTCGGCGAGCGGCAGATCACGCTCGATTGCGATGTTTTGCAAGCCGACGGCGGCACCCGCTGCGCGGCCATCACCGGCGCTTGCGTGGCGCTGCACATGGCTTGCGGCAAGCTCGTTGCCGCCGGTACGCTGGCCGCCAATCCGGTGCGCGACTTCGTCGCGGCGGTTTCCGCCGGTATCTGCAACGGTACGCCGGTGCTCGATCTCGACTACGAGGAAGATTCCGCCTGCGATACCGACATGAACATCGTCATGACCGGCAGCGGCGGGCTGGTCGAAGTGCAAGGCACGGCGGAAGGCGCGCCCTTCAGCCGGGGAGAAATGGAAGCCATGCTCGACCTTGCCAACGCCGGGTTGACCGGCATCATCGCCGCGCAGAAAAAAGCCCTGACTGCCTGAGCATGGACAAGCTCGTTCTCGCCTCCAACAACGCGGGCAAGCTGCGCGAATTCGGCGCGTTGCTGGCGACGGTCGATTTTGAGGTGTTGCCACAATCCCGCTTCAACGTACCGGAGGCGGAGGAGCCGCACTGCACTTTCATTGAAAATGCCATCGCCAAGGCGCGTCATGCGGCGCGGTTCACCGGCCTACCGGCGCTGGCCGACGATTCCGGCCTCTGCGTCGACGCGCTGGGCGGCGCGCCGGGCGTCTTGTCGGCGCGCTATGCCGGTGAACCGAAATCGGATGCGCGCAACAACGAAAAACTGATTGCCGATCTCGCCGGACAGTCGAACCGGCGCGCGCATTATCACTGCGCCCTCGTTCTCGTCCGCCACGCCAACGATCCGCAGCCGGTCATCGCCGAAGGCGAGTGGCATGGCGAAATCATTGACGCGCCGCGCGGCCAAAACGGCTTCGGCTATGACCCCTATTTCTGGCTGCCGGATTTTGCCTGCGCCGTCGCCGAACTCGACGCGGAAAAAAAGAATGCCGTGTCACATCGCGGCAAAGCGCTGGCGGCGCTGATCGCAAAACTGCAATCCCGCGCGGGCCGTTGATGCTGCCTGAATCCCCCGAGTCCCATCCAGCGGCGTACTCGCTTTACATCCACGTCCCTTGGTGCTTGAAGAAGTGCCCCTACTGCGATTTCAATTCGCATGAGGCGCGTACCGGCATTCCCGAAGCGGATTATCTGGCGGCGCTGCGCCGTGATTTCGATGCGGCGCGACCGCGCCTCGCCAACCACCGCATCGAAACCGTCTTCATCGGCGGCGGCACGCCCAGTCTGCTTTCGGCGGCGGCTGTTGGCGAAATGCTGAACGCATTGCCGCAACCGGCTGAGGAAGTCACGCTCGAAGCGAATCCTGGCGCAATCGAAGCCGCCAAGTTTGCCGCGTTTCGCGCCGCCGGTGTCTCGCGTCTTTCGCTCGGCATTCAGAGTTTCGACGATGCCAAGCTGAAGGCGCTGGGCCGCATCCATTCGGCGGACGAAGCCAAACGCGCTGTCGACATGGCGCTGCGCCACTTTGGGCGCGTCAATCTCGACCTCATGTATGGCCTGCCCCGCCAAACGCTGGCCGAGGCGCGGCGCGACATCGAAACCGCCATCGCCTTCGGCGCGGGCCACCTCTCGGCCTACCACCTGACCATAGAACCCAATACCGCCTTCCACCATGCGCCCCCCGATCTGCCCGATGACGATCTGGCCGCTGACATGCAGGCCATGGTGGAAGAAACGCTGGCCGCCGCGGACTACGCGCATTACGAAGTTTCGGCCTTCGCCAAACCTGATGAGCAGTGCCAGCACAACCTCAACTACTGGCGCTTCGGCGACTATCTGGGCATCGGCGCGGGCGCGCATTCCAAAATCGACGGCCAGCGCGAAGCGAGGTCACGCCATCCGCAAGACTATCTGGCCGATCCGGTGACGCGGACATGGCAGCCGATTGCGGCTGCCGATCTGGCCGGAGAATTCATGATGAACGCGCTGCGCCTGACGGATGGCTTCGATGCTGCGCTGTTCGAGCAGCGCGCCGGACTGCCGCTCGCCGCCATCGAACCGGCGCTGCGTCAGGCGGAAAGCGAAGGGCTGATTACACGCGCCAACGGGCGCATTGCGCCAACGCTATTGGGCCAGCGTTTTCTCAACCGCCTGATCGGGCTGTTTCTTTCTTCCTGAACACCACATCCCAAACGCCGTGACCGAGGCGCAGGCCGCGCTGCTCGAACTTGGTCAGCGGGCGATATTCGGGACGGGGCGCGAAACCGCCGGCGGTGTTTTCCAGCGTGGGCTCATCGCCGAGCACTTGCAGCATTTGGTGCGCGTATTCCTCCCAATCGGTCGCGCAATGAAAATAGCCGCCCGCCGCCAGCCGCGTCGCCAGCAACGCGACAAACTCCGGCTGAATCAGCCGCCGCTTCTGTTGCCGCTTTTTCGGCCAAGGGTCGGGGAAGAACACATGAATGCCGGACAAACATTCCGGCGCCAGCATGTCGCGCGCCACTTCAACGGCATCGTGCTGAATCACGCGCAGATTGGCGAGGCCGCCCTCGGCGATTCGCTTCAACAGGCTGCCGACGCCCGGCGTGTGCACCTCGATGCCGAGGTAGTCGATCTCTGGATGCGCGGCGGCGATAACGGCAGTCGTTTCGCCCATGCCGAAACCGATTTCCAGCACCTTGGGCGCGGCGCGGCCAAACACCGCGTTGAGATCAACGCGCTCCGCCCGCCAGGGAATGCCGATTGTGGGCATCATCTCGGCGTGGTAACGCTGCTGCGCGTTGGAAACGCGCCCCTGCCGCAACACAAAACTGCGGATGTGGCCGTGCGGCCTTTCAACTTCGCTCATGGCCGCGAATTTTCCTGATAGAAAATTTCCAGATCGTAACGCGGCGGCGTCAGCGCCGCGGGCAGGGTGGCGCAGGCATCGCCCAGTTCCTCATCCGGCTGATCGAGCGCGGGCTTGAGTTTGAGCGCCTGATCAATGGCTTCCAGCGGCGCTTGCTCGCGGCCAAAATAGTGGCGCGACAAATCGCGCTCTGCCGCCAGAATGCGCGGCCATTGATCGTCCAGCCAATCGGCATAGGCCAGGGCCGCCGCCTGATCGCCGCGCCGGTGGCAGGCCATGCCCAACAGGCGCACGCCATGCACAATGCCCCAGACCAACTGATGGGCCAGAATTTCCGGCTTGTCGAATTCGTAGCGCGACGGCACGATTTGCTCCGCCTGCGCCGATAGCGCCAGCATCATCCCCGCCGCGACGCAGACCGCGCGTTTCACTTGCCGCCGCCGTTACCGATAAGGCCCGTGGCCGGTGAACTGGGCGTTGCCGAGTAGAGCTTTTTCGGCATCCGTCCGGCCAGAAAAGCCTCGCGCCCCGCCTCAACCGCCTTTCTCATCGCGCCGGCCATCAGCACCGGATTTCGCGCGCCGGCAATCGCCGTGTTCATCAACACGCCGTCGCAGCCGAGTTCCATCGCAATGGCCGCGTCCGAAGCCGTGCCAACGCCCGCATCAACCAGCACCGGCACCCTGGCCGATTCGATGATGAGCTTGAGATTCCACGGATTGAGAATGCCCATGCCCGAACCAATCAGCGAAGCCAGCGGCATCACCGCCACGCAGCCGATGCCTTCGAGCAGCTTGGCCTGTATCGGATCGTCCGAGCAATACACCATCACCTTGAACCCCTCCTTGACCAGCGTTTCCGCCGCCTTCAGGGTTTCCGGCATGTTGGGGAACAGGGTCTGCGAATCGCCCAGCACTTCGAGCTTGACGAGATCGTGTCCGTCCAGCAATTCGCGGGCCAGCCGCAGGGTGCGCACAGCCTCCTCCGCCGAGTAGCAACCGGCGGTATTCGGCAGATAAGTGAATTCCGACGGCGGCAGCGCATCAAGCAGCGAAGGCTGATTCGGCTCCTGCCCGATGTTGGTGCGCCGGATGGCAACGGTGACGATTTCCGCGCCGCTCATCTTGACGGCCGCGCGCGTCTCGGCAAAGTCCTTGTACTTGCCGGTGCCGACCAGCAAACGGGAGGAATACGCCTTACCGGCGATAACGAGGGAATCTGACATGAGGGTTTCCTATCCGCCGCCGACAGCGGCGACAATTTCAATCCGGTCGCCCGCCTGCACCGCCACCACGCCATGCAGACTTCTGGGCACGATCTCGCCATTGCGCTCCACCGCCACCCGCTTGCCCGCCAGCCCGCGGGATTCGAGCAGCGCGGCAATCGTCATGGCCTGCGGTAATTCGGCCTGCTGGCCGTTGATGACAAGAGA
>JAISPO010000113.1 GCA_031274855.1 Zoogloeaceae bacterium
GACACATGGTTGATACTGACCGTCATCTGCTCCATGGTCGCCGCCATGTTCGAAGCCGCTTCGCTCTGATACGTGGAAGCGGACGACATCTCCTGCGCCGCGGTCATCACGTTGCCCGCAGCATCGGACACCTGCGTGGCATGCATGCTGAGATCCTTCAGGCTGCTCTGCAAGCGATCCAGCAAACGGTTGAACGCTTTGCCCAGCTCGGCGATTTCATCGGAACCGGAGGTAGAAAACCGCCCGGTGAAATCCAGATCCCGCTCGACGCGGGAAAACAGGTCGGAGATGGCACTCAGGGAACCGTTGACATGGCGGTACGTGAAAAATCCGAAGACGGCGACGCCCAGACTGATAACGACGATGACAAGCACCGTCAACAACTGGCCGGCAGAATAGGCTTCCTCGGCCTCCGTGGCGTGCCCACTCGCCAATTTCATGTTGAACTCAACAAGCTCCTCCAGTTGTCGAGTCACGTTCTGCGCCAGCGGCAAGCCAACTTCCAGGAGCAACTTCCTGCCCTCTTCGATCTTATCGTTGCGCGACAATTCCATCACGGGCACGGCGATTCTTCTGTAATAGTCTTCGATGAGGGACCGGGAAGCTTCGGCCAGTTTCCTGTCCTCATCGTCGGAGACCAGGTTGGCCAAATATTCGTCGAGCAGCTTCATCGCTGCTGCCCTGTGTTCTTCCATGTTTCTCTCAGCCTCTGCCTTCGCCGTTTGGGTAGGCATCAGAAGGTGGTACAGGAGTTGGGTCCGCATGCGCAGATAGCGGGCTTCGACCTGGGACACCTTGGAAATGCTAGGAATGGTGTCACGATTGGCAAGCTCTTCGTTCTGTTCGATGACGCTCATTTCGCGCAAACCGATAGTGCCAATCGCCAGAAGACCGAGAATCGCCATGAAAATCAATATGACCAACCTTTTTGCAATAGTCATAATTTCCTCATTCTCTCTATTTTTGGATCAACAACCCAACCCTCAGTTCAGCGCCCACAGCGGACGATGAACCGAGAAACCTAGAACCCGCCATATATCATATACAGATTCCGGCGCTTGGCTATTTTTTGCATTCCGTTTCCGGCAAAACAAGTTGTAAAACCAACATACGGAAAGCATCCCCGCCGCGCGAGCGCGCCACCCGTTTTCACCTCAGTTGCCGTCTACCGCAGGAAATTGTCGCGCTGCCTGTGCAGCAGCGGCAGCAAGTCGGCCAGGGCGACGTAGATGAAGCTGGAAGCGGCGTTGGCGACAAAGGCTTTGACGTTGCTCCAGCCGCCGTTGCGCAGCAGGACGAAATCGCTCATTTCCTGCGGAATCTCGTGCGCGATGATGGCGGCGGCCAGCAGGATGCCGTCGACGAAATTATGGGCGGCGTCGCCGACCAAGATCAGCAGCGGCGCCGTGACCGTCGCGTGATGCCCCTGTAGTCGCCGTGCGAATGGCACCACAGAGCCAGGCGTTCGAGGGCGAAGAAAACGAACAGGTTCGCCAGCATCGCCGTCTGCGCCCGGCCCTCGATGGCCTGCTGCGGGTCATGCAGCGCCTGTGCGCCGCGCGCGACGTACGGATCGCCTGGTCTTTCGCGGCGAGGCCCAGGACCTGCAGGAGATGCTCGGCAGTCTGCTGGACAATGCCGGCAAATGGACTGCCCGGCATATTATTGTCAGCGCCGAGCAGATTGCCGGCCAATTGTGCATCGACATCGACGACGACGGTCCCGGCATCGCCGCCGACCAGCGCAGCGAATTACTGCGGCGCGGACAGCGCGGCGACGAGCAGGTGCTCGGCTATGGTTGCCGGCCGGCCGCGAAGACAGAAGCGGATGAAGAAACGGCCGGCTACAGCCGGCCGCCACCTTAGAACGGTTTTTGCATTTTTTTCCCTCGCCCGCTTGCGGGAGAGGGGAGGATAAAACCCTTAAACCTTGTACTGCTCGACAATTCGCCGCATTTCCTTCGACAGACCTGACAACTCGTGGGCCGTATCGGCGGTGGCTTGCGAGGCCGAACTGTTCTCTTCCGACATGTTGGCGATCTTTTCCACCTGCTGGGCGATATTGGTGCTGGCCGCGCTTTGCTCACGAATGGCATCGGTGATTTCGCCCACCATCATCACGGCCTGTTCCGAGCTGACGCCGATCTCGACAATCGCCTCACTGGCTTTTTCGGCCTGCGCGACGCCGGTTTCAACTTTTTCCACCACCACCTGCATGCTCTGAACCGCCGCCTGCGCACCACTTTGCATCTCGGTGATGGTCGCCGCAATTTCCTGCGTCGATTGCGTCGTACGCTCAGCCAGCTTGCGCACTTCGTCGGCGACGACCGCGAAGCCCCGCCCCTGTTCGCCCGCCCGCGCAGCCTCGATAGCGGCATTGAGGGCCAGCAGATTGGTTTGATCGGCGACTTCCTTGATGACATTGACCACGGAATTGACCCGCTCGCTGTTCTTTTCCAGATCGGAAATCTGCTTGGCGGCGGTATGCACCGTTTCGGCGATGCTATCGATGCCCTTCACCGTGGCGCCGATGATCGACGTGCCACTCTTCGCCAGCGAGCCGGAACTGCTGGACAGTTGGTTGGCCTCCTGGGCACGGTCCGACACATGGTTGATACTGACCGTCATCTGCTCCATGGTCGCCGCCATGTTCGAAGCCGCTTCGCTCTGATACGTGGAAGCGGACGACATCTCCTGCGCCGCGGTCATCACGTTGCCCGC
>JAISPO010000039.1 GCA_031274855.1 Zoogloeaceae bacterium
ATCGTCTATTTCATTTTTCAACCGGCTGAAGAACACGAAGGCGGCGGGCGTGTGATGGTCGAGGAGGGGCTGTTTACACGCTTTCCCATGCGTCAGGTGTTCGGTTTGCACAACTGGCCCGGCTTGCCGGTGGGCAGCTTTGCGGTCATGGCGGGGCCGGTGATGGCGGGCACCGGCTGTTTTGAAATCAAAATTACCGGTCGCGGCGGTCACGCGGCCATGCCGCATCTGGCCAAAGACACGGTGCTGGCCGGCGCGGCGCTGGTGCAGGCGTTGCAACAACTGGTCAGCCGCTCGGCCGATCCGCAGGATGCGGCCGTGGTCAGCGTCACGCGCTTTCATGCAGGCAGCGCGGACAACATCCTGCCGGAGACTGCGCGACTCGGCGGCACCATCCGTACCTTCGACCCGAAAGTACAGGCAATGCTGGAAGCGGGCCTGCGCCGCGTTTGTCAGGGCGTGGCGCTTGCTCATGGCGTTGAAATTGAAGTCGACTACCAGTCCGGCTATCCGCCGACCATTAACGATGCCGATGCTGCGGCGCTATGCCGCGAAGTTGTCCGGCAGATCGGCGGAGAACAGGCGCTGGTGACGGCCAAGCCGAGCATGGGCGCGGAAGATTTCGCCTATCTCGCGGCTGCCGTGCCGGCTTGCTACGCGTGGCTCGGCAATGGCGCAGGCGAAGGCGGTTGCATGTTGCACAGCCCGCATTACGATTTCAACGATGCAATCATTCCCACCGGCATCCGCTACTGGGTGGCGCTTGCCGAGCAGGCGTTGAAATAAAATTAAAACCTTTATTCAGGTTCTTAATGGTCGGGCGTTTGTCACTCGGCCAAGGGGAAGTGATGTACCGCAATTTCAATTTGCGCCTCTCGGCGTTTCTTTTCGGCGCGGTCTGCCTGCCAAGCGTTGTGTCCACGGCCCACGCGGCGCGCCCAATGATTACCGACGACGCTCGCGTCGTCGATGCCAAAGCGTGCCAGCTTGAAAGTTGGGTCATGCGCTACCCGGAAAGTACCGAACTCTGGGCGCTGCCATCCTGTAATTTCACCGGAAATCTGGAACTGACCTTGGGCGGTGTCGTCACCCGTGAAACGGGCCGTTCCCGGACTACCGATGCCGTGATGCAAGGCAAGACGCTGTTCAAAGTCATGGACACCGGCGGCTGGGGCATTGGACTTGCTGCTGGCACGGTTCGCCGCTCTCAAGAAGACATCCGCGATTGGTACGCCTATGTACCTGCAAGTTTTTCTTTCCGAAACGATGCCGTATTTGTGCATACCAACCTGGGGTGGTTGCGCGAAGGAGAAGTTCGACGTGACCGCCTGACCTGGGGCGTTGGCACCGAAGTTCAGCTTACTGAGCGTTCCTGGCTGATTGGCGAAACCTTTGGGCAGAACAGAGGCAAGCCTTTTTATCAATTCGGCCTGCGCCATTGGCTGGTGCAGGATCGTATCCAGATTGACGCGACTTACGGCAACCGCGTTGATGGCAACAGCAACGAACGATGGTTCTCTATTGGCCTGCGTTTTCTGTCCGTGCCGTTCTTGCCATGACAACAGTAAAATAAAATCGAAAACTGTGGCCTGTCGGCCACCGATAAGAGAACAACATGAACCTTGCTATCCTCAAAGAACTTTTCGCTGGCTTCGTCCGTACCCGCGGTTTCGGTCGCCACTATCGCCGGCTTGCGCTGCTCGACAGCCTGCCCGGGACGACGGTTAGCCGCGAAGTGCCGCTCTCGCTGGCGCAAACGCTGGTGGCGGCTGCTAAAAGCGACCCCGGGGCGCTGCTTGAACAACTCAATTCCCATTGGGAAGGGTTGAGCGCCGATCAAGCCGAGACGATACGCGATGAGGTCGGCCCCAACCTGGTCGAGCATGAGAAGCCGCTCTCCTGGTGGCAGCACCTCTGGTATTGCTACAAGACGCCCTTTGATCTGCTGCTGACCCTGCTGGCGATCATCTCCTTCGTGACCGATGATATGCAGGCCACCATTGTCATCGGCACGATGGTGGTGCTATCCGTCGCCATTCGTTTCTGGCAGGAGCGCAAGTCCAACATCGCCGCCGACAAGCTGAAGGCCATGGTCAGCAACACGGCGACCGTTATGCGCCGGGATATCAGCGAAGATGTCATCAAGGAAACCGCCCGCTATTTCGATGTTCAGTTGCACGCTAAGCCTGCCCGCAGGGAGGAGGTGCCGCTGGCCGATCTCGTGCCTGGCGATCTGGTGCTGCTTTCCGCGGGGGACATGATTCCGGGCGATTGCCGCATTTTGTCGGCCAAGGATTTGTTCGTCAGCCAGGCGGCGATGACCGGTGAATCCCTGCCGGTGGAGAAGTCGGCGATTCAGCGGAACGTGGCCGCGGCCAATCCGCTCGAACTCGACAACATCGTTTTCATGGGCACCAACGTGGTGTCCGGCTCGGCGACCGCTATCGTGGTCAGCACGGGCAAGCGTACTTATTTCGGCGCCCTGACTCAGCGCGTTACCACCATCGACCGCGCCCCGACGCAGTTCCAGGCGGGGGTCAATAAAGTGGCCTGGATGCTCATCCGTTTCATGTTCGCGATGGCGCCGCTGGTGCTGTTCATCAACGGCTTTACCAAGGGCGACTGGACTGAGGCGCTGCTGTTCGCCATGTCTGTTGCCGTGGGCCTGACGCCGGAGATGCTGCCCATGATCGTCACCTCGACGCTGGCCAAGGGCGCGGTGATTTTGTCTCGGCAGAAAGTCATTGTGAAGCGTCTGGACGCGATCCAGAACTTCGGCGCGATGGATGTGCTGTGTACCGACAAGACCGGCACGCTGACGCAGGACAAAATTTTCCTCTCGCGGCACACCGACGTTTGGGGCGAGGATTCCGACGACGTGCTCGAAGCCGCCTACCTGAACAGCTACTACCAAACCGGCCTCAAGAACCTGCTCGACGTGGCGGTGCTGGAACACACCGAAATTCAAAAGGAACTCAACCCCGCCGCCAACTTCCGCAAAGTGGATGAAATTCCGTTCGACTTCCAGCGCCGCCGCATGTCGGTTGTGGTGGCCGAGCACGAGGAACAGCACCAGTTGATTTGCAAAGGCGCAGTCGAGGAAATTCTCGCCATCTGCGACCGCGTGCGCCACGGCGACAACGACGAACCGCTTACGCCGGAACTGCTCGCCCGTGTGCGCGCCGTCACTGCCGATCTCAACGAAGACGGATTGCGTGTGGTTGCCGTCGCCGCGAAAGAATTGCCGCCCACGAAGGAATCCTACAGCGTCGCCGATGAGTCGAGGCTGACGCTGATCGGCTATGTCGCCTTCCTCGATCCGCCGAAAGAATCCACTCAGCCTGCGCTGGAGGCGCTGGCCGCGCACGGCGTCAAGGTCAAGGTGCTGACCGGCGATAACGAGCTGGTCACCGCCAAAATTTGCCGTGAGGTCGGCCTCGCCGCAGAGACCGTGCTGCTTGGCTCCGATGTCGATCGCATGGATGATGAGGCGCTGGCCGAGGCCGTGGAAAGCCATGACATCTTCGCCAAACTGACCCCTGCCGACAAGGATCGCATCGTCCGGCAACTCAAGCTCAACGGCCATGTGGTCGGCTTCATGGGCGACGGCATCAATGACGCGCCGGCGCTGCGCACTGCCGATATCGGCATCTCGGTCGATACCGCAGTGGACATCGCCAAGGAAGCAGCCGACATCATCCTGCTCGAGAAGAGCCTGATGGTGCTGGAGGAGGGCGTTATCGAAGGCCGCAAGACCTTCGCCAATATGCTCAAGTACATCAAAATGACGGCCAGCTCGAATTTCGGCAACGTCTTTTCGGTGCTCATCGCCAGCGCCTTTCTTCCCTTCCTGCCGATGCTGCCGATGCAGTTGCTCGTGCAGAATCTGCTTTACGATTTCTCGCAGGTCGCCATCCCCTTCGACAACGTGGATGAGGAACTGGTCAAGGCGCCGCAACGCTGGAATCCGGCGGATGTCGGCCGCTTCATGCTGTTCTTCGGCCCGGTCAGTTCCATCTTCGACATCATCACCTTCTGCGTCATGTGGTTCGTGTTCTGCGCCAACACGCCCGAACAGCAAACCCTGTTCCAGTCCGGCTGGTTCAT
>JAISPO010000010.1 GCA_031274855.1 Zoogloeaceae bacterium
CTGCATGAATTCCGCCGCCGCGGCAGCCGGTTTCCGGCCTACACCAGCATCGTCGCCTCAGGCGCCAATGCCTGCGTGTTGCACTACGTCAACAACGACCGCCGGATGCAGAACGGCGAGCTGTTGCTGATCGACGCCGGTTGCGAACTCGACGGCTATGCTGCCGACATCACGCGCACCATTCCGGTCAGTGGCCGCTACAGCGGCCCGCAGCGCGACATTTATCAACTCGTGCTCGCCGCCCAAACCGCTGCCATTGCCGCCATCAAACCCGGCGCTCATTTCATGAGCGCCCACGAAGCTGCCGTGAAAGTGCTCGCGCAAGGCGTGATTGACCTCAAACTGCTCGCCGGCAGCGTCGACGGCGTGATTGAATCGGAAAGCTACAAGCGTTTTTACATGCACCGCACCAGTCACTGGCTGGGCATGGACGTGCATGATGCCGGCGAATACAAAACCGGCGAGCACTGGCGCGCGTTGGCCCCCGGTATGGTGCTGACCGTGGAACCGGGCTGTTACATCCGTCCGGCGGACGACATCCCTGTACCCTTCCACAATATCGGCATCCGCATCGAAGACGACGCGCTGGTGACGCCCGGCGGCTGCGACATTCTCACCACTGCCGCGCCCAAGACGATTGTCGACATTGAGGCGCTGATGGCCGAAGCGAAAGCATGAATACGCAGCGGGCAATGTTTTCCCGGCAGACATCGCTCTTGCACAAAAATTAAGCGGCAAGCGGTAGAATCCGCGCCTCCTTCTCAGTACCCCACTCCCCTTGGGCCATGAACTTTCTCGGTTTCACGCTCCGCAATAATCTGTTTGTCGCGCCCATGGCCGGCGTGACGGACCGGCCTTTCCGGCAGTTGTGCAAGAAGTTGGGCGCGGGGTTGGCGGTGTCGGAGATGGTGACTTCCAATTCTCTGCTTTACGGCAGCGCCAAAACCCGTCGACGGGCCAACCATGACGGCGAGGTGGAGCCGATTTCGGTGCAGATCGCCGGCGCGGATCCGCGCCTGATGGCCGAGGCGGCGAAGTACAACGTGGGCGAAGGCGCCCAGATCATCGACATCAACATGGGTTGTCCGGCCAAGAAGGTTTGCAATGTCATGGCCGGTTCGGCCTTGATGCAGGACGAAACGCTGGTGGCGCGGATTCTGGCCGCGGTGGTCGAGGCAGTGCCGGATACGCCGGTGACGCTGAAGTTCCGCACCGGCTGGAATCGCCAGCACAAAAACGCGCCCGCCATTGCCCGTATCGCCGAGGATTGCGGCGTACGCGCCATCGCCATCCATGGCCGCACCCGCGCCGATCAGTACATGGGCGAAGCGGAATACGACACCATCGCGCTGGTGAAAACGCAGGTGAAAATTCCGGTCATTGCCAACGGCGATATCACTTCGCCGCAGAAGGCCAAGTTCGTGCTGGATTACACCCAGGCCGACGGCTTGATGATAGGCCGCGCCGCGCAGGGCCGCCCCTGGCTGTTCCGCGAAATTGAACATTATCTGAAAACCGGCGCGTTGCTGCCCGCGCCCGGCAGCGCCGAAATCCACGCGATTCTGCGCGGGCATTTAGCCGATCTCTACGAGTTTTACGGCGAGGAAACGGGCGCGAAAATCGCCCGCAAGCACATCAGTTGGTACACCAAGGGCATTGCAGGCGCGGCGAAGTTCCGTCAGACCATGAATCAGCTCACCACCATGAATGCGCAACTGGCGGCTGCCGACGAGTTTTTTCTGACACACAATGAGGCCGCCAACGAAATCATTTGCTATCAGGAGGCCGCATGAGCGCCACCATCAGTGACTGCGTGCGCCGCGCGCTTCATTCCTACTTTCGTGACCTCGACGGCCAGCCGCCGCATGCCATTTACGAGATGGTGTTGAACGCGGTCGAAAAACCGATGCTGGAAGTGGTGATGAAGCAGGCCAACGGCAACCAGACGGTGGCCGCCGACATGCTCGGCATCAATCGCAATACCTTGCGCCGCAAGCTGACCGATCACCATTTACTCTGAGGTTTCCATGAAGGTAAAACAAGCCCTGATCAGCGTCTCGGACAAGCGCGGCAGCGTCGACTTCGCCCGCGCATTGGCCGCGCTCGGCGTCAACATTTTGTCCACCGGCGGCACGGCCAAGCTGCTGCGCGATGCCGGCGTGGCGGTGACGGATGTTTCCGATTACACTGGCTTCCCCGAACTGCTCGATGGCCGCGTCAAGACCCTGCACCCGAAGGTACATGGCGGCATTCTCGGCATACGCGGCAATGCCGAACACGCGGCGGCGATGCGGCAGCACGGCATTCCGGCCATCGACCTCGTGGTGGTCAACCTCTACCCCTTCACTCAAACCATCGCCAAAAAAGATTGCACGCTGGCCGAGGCGATTGAGAACATCGACATCGGCGGCCCGACGATGGTACGCGCGGCAGCCAAGAACCACGGCGACGAAGCCGGCGGCGTCGGCATTGTGACCGACCCCGAGGACTACGCGCCGGTGCTCGCCGAGCTTCAGGCCAACGGCGGCGCGCTTTCCTGCCAGACCCGTTTCGCGCTGGCGAAAAAGGCCTTCACCCATACCGCCCGTTACGACAGCGCCATCGCCAACTGGCTGACCAGTCTGGATGCCGAGGATAAACCGGCCCTCTTTCCCGAACGCCTGCAACTGGCTTTCGACAAAGTGGCCGCCATGCGCTACGGCGAAAACCCGCACCAGCAGGCCGCCTTCTACCGCGAACCGGCGGCTGCGGCGGGCAGCATCGCCAACTACGAACAGTTGCAGGGCAAGGAGCTTTCCTACAACAACATCGCCGACTCGGACGCGGCTTGGGAATGCGTCAAGACCTTCGACGCCACCGCCTGCGTAATCGTCAAGCACGCCAACCCCTGCGGCGTCGCCATCGCGCCAACAGCGCTGGCCGCTTATCAAAAGGCGTTCAAGACTGATCCGACCTCGGCCTTCGGCGGCATCATCGCCTTCAATCGCGCCATCGACAAGGCGGCGGCCGAGGCAGTGGCCGGCCAGTTCGCCGAAGTCATCATCGCCCCCGAAATCACTGCCGAGGCCCGCGCCGTTTTTGCCGCCAAACAAAACCTGCGCGTGTTAATCGTGCCGATGGGCAAGCTCGACATCACCCCGCTCGATTACAAGCGCGTCAGTGGCGGCCTGCTGGTACAGACGGCCGACATTGCCCGCATCAGCCCAACTGATTTGAAGGTCGTCACCCAACGCGCCCCGGCCGCGCAGGAGATGGCCGACCTGTTGTTCGCATGGCAGGTCGCCCAATACGTCAAATCGAACGCCATTGTCTACTGCAAGGATGGCATGACCACCGGCATCGGCGCGGGACAAATGAGCCGCGTCGACTCAGCCCGCATCGCCGCCATCAAGGCCGGTAACAATGGGTTGACCGTCGCCGGTTC
>JAISPO010000076.1 GCA_031274855.1 Zoogloeaceae bacterium
TGTCTGACAAGATGCCTGCCTGTTCCACCTGCCATACCACTGATCCGGCGCAGACCGGCCAACACGCGATCACCGGCAAACCGATCAAGCCGCTAACGCCCGCCGCCAACCCGGATCGCTTAAGCGATCCGGCCAAGGTCGAAAAGTGGTTCACCCGCAACTGCAAGGAAGTCGTCGGGCGCGAATGCACGGCTGGCGAGAAAGCCGACTTCATCGCCTTTCTGATGGAGGCCCGTTGAAATGGAGCGCATCGTTTTGTTATTCGCCGCGGGCCTGCTGGCATCGGCTGCCCATGCCGGGAAAATGACTGTTCCCGCCGATGCTTCGCCTGCCTACGCAAAGGAATGTGGGGAGTGCCATGTGGCTTTCCCGCCAGCGCTGCTCGCGGCCAGCGATTGGCAAACCGTCATGGCCAATTTGGACAAGCATTATGGCGACAATGCCGCCATCGCCGATGAAATCCAGCGGGAAATCACCGATTTTCTGGTCCGCAGCGCCGGTTCAGACAGGCGCACGGCAGGCGCGACGCCAATGCGCGAAACGCTGCCGAGACTGACGGCGACCAGTTGGTTCCGGCATGAACACCGCAGAGTGCCGAATTCGATATGGTCGGGCAAGCAGGTTCGTCGTGCCGCCAACTGTAGCGCCTGCCACACGCGGGCCGAGCAGGGCAGTTTCCGCGAACGGGAAATCCGAATGCCGGGGGACGCTCGCCGTGAACACAACTGATAACAAAATACCGGTTTGGGACCTGCCGGTTCGCCTTGGCCACTGGCTGCTGGCAGCCTGCTTTGCGCTGGCATGGCTGACCGGCGAAAGCGAAGGGCAGCGCCTGATTCATGTCTACGCGGGCAGCGCCATGCTCGGCATTGTCTCGTTCCGCCTGCTCTGGGGCGTGATCGGCAGCCGTTATGCGCGATTCAGCGATTTCGTGCGCGGGCCGAAGCCTGTCGTCGCATATCTCAAGAGCCTGTTTGGCCGGCAGCCTCAGCATTTCACCGGCCACAATCCAGCGGGCGGCTGGGCCATTGTCATGCTGCTGGCGCTGATACTGCTGGCCGGCGCCAGCGGCTGGCTCCACTATCAGGAACTGGGCGGCAAGTGGGCGGAAGAAGCGCACGAGGTCATCGTGCATTTGCTCATGGCTGTCGTCGTCATCCATCTTGGCGGCGTTTTCATCGGCAGTTGGTGTCATCGTGAGAATCTGGTACGCTCAATGCTGACAGGCATGAAATCCGGCAACGCGGCAGATGGCATCAAGAGTTTGCGTCCCATCGCCGCAGTTTTGCTGCTGGTTTGGATCGCAGCCATTTCCTGGCTGCTTGGCGGGTAGCGACATGCGCGTATTGCTGGTCGAGGATGATCCCCAACTTGGCGATGGCCTGACGGTTGGCCTTCGGCAGGCCGGTTTCGCGGTCGATTGGGTGAAGGATGGACTCACTGCGGATCAGGTTCTGACCACGGAGACGTTCGACATCATCGTGCTCGACCTCGGCCTGCCCAGACTCGACGGCATGACGGTGCTGGAGCGGCTGCGCCGTCGCGGCCAATGCTTGCCCACGCTGATATTGACGGCGCGCGGTTCCACGTCCGACAAGGTTGCCGGTCTCGATAGCGGCGCTGACGATTATCTCGTCAAGCCGGTCGATCTGGACGAGTTGGCAGCACGCATCCGGGCGCTGGTGCGCCGCGCCGCCGGACGCGCCGAGCCGGTATTGCGCTATGGCAATGTCACGCTGGATCCGGCCAGCCGACGCGTCACCGTCGATGATGCCGATGTCGAATTGTCGCCGCGGGAATTCTCGGTACTGCACGCGCTGCTGGAAAATACCGGACGGGTGATGTCACGCGCTCAACTTGAAAGCTCCATCTACGGCTGGCGCGACGAGCCGGATAGCAATGCGCTGGAGGTATACGTCCACTATTTGCGCAAAAAGCTGGGCGCCGATTTCATCAAGACGCTGCGCGGCGTCGGCTACATGATTCCGAAATGAGTACGATCTGGTTTGCCCTGCGCCGCCGCCTGCTCAAACGGCTGCTTGGCGGTCTCGCGGTTTGCTGGCTGGTCGTCATGGCGTGGAGTTACATCGAAACCCACCATGAGATCGACGAACTGCTCGACAAGCAGTTGATTGTCGAAAGCGATACCCTGCTGGCCATCGCCTCCCACGAAGCCGGCGAAATGATGCCCTTCGACGACCACCGCAGCCGCCATGACTACAAACATCTGAAAAACTTCCGCTTCCAGATTTGGGACGATGAAGGACAACTGTTAATGGTCTCGCCCAACGCGCCGGCGATACCGATGGCCGATGCGGACGGGTTCTCGACCCGCACCGATGCAACCGGCGGCAACCATCACTGGCGCTACTACGCTCAGTGGAGCGAGGATCGCACCCTGCGCATCATCGTCGGCCAGAACGACAAAGTGCGCCATGAACTGATCGGCAAGGTGCTCTGGCAACTTCTGCTACCGGCGCTTTTCGGGCTGCCGATCATTGGCGCATGGCTATGGCTGACGATCCGGCAGGGGCTGCGGCCACTCAATCAGGTGGCCGAACAAATCGCCGCCCGCCGTCCTGAGCGCTTGGACGCGCTGGAACCGGCGACAGCGCCTGAGGAAATTCGTCCGCTGGTCGAATCCATCAACAAACTGTTCAAGCGCGTCGCGCAGACCATGGAAGTCGAAAAACGCTTCACTGCCGATGCCGCCCACGAATTGCGCACGCCGCTGGCCGGACTCGCCGCGCAAGCGCAGGTGGCCCTGCGGGCGCGGGACGAAGCGGAACGCCAACACGCGCTCGAACAGTTGATTGCCAGCAGCCGCCGCTCGGCGCGGCTGGTCGATCAGTTGCTGACGCTGGCGCGGCTTGACCCAAGCGCCCCCATGCCGGTCGGACAGGTTCAACTCAATCATCTGGCGGGCGAAGTCTGCGCCCTCAACGGGCCGCTGGCCGTGACCGGCGGCGTCACGCTGGAACTCGATGCCGCGCCGGCGGCAATCACCGGCGATCCCGATCTTCTGCACATCCTGTTGCGCAACCTGATCGACAACGCCATCCGCTACACCCCATCCGGCGGCCGCGTACTCGTCTCCGTCAAAGACAAAACCATCACCGTCACCGACTCAGGCATTGGCATTCCGGCCGCGGAACGGGAACAGGTATTCGACCGCTTCTACCGCCTCGCCGGTCAGGAAAAAGAAGGCAGCGGCCTTGGCCTGTCCATCGTCGCCCGCATCGTCGACCTGCACCACGCCCACATTCAACTCGCCGACGGCTACGAAACCGGCCTCAAAGTCACCGTCACGTTTCGGGAATA
>JAISPO010000078.1 GCA_031274855.1 Zoogloeaceae bacterium
AACTGCTGCCGGCGGTCGGCCAGCGAGAAAGTGGCCGGCGGTTCGAGCGTCACGCCATAGGCCTTGCCGAATTTCTCGTACATCGCCTTCATCATGGCGTAGATTTCGGCGATATCGCCTTCCGATAGATCCAGACATTCGCCGGCGGCAGCAAACAGCTCGCCCATCGCCGACAGCAACTGGGGGGTGAAGCGCGCGCGCCGCATCGAGTCTCGCACATGGCGCGCGTGGGTACGCAAGGCATCCAGACCGAGATGCAAGAACAGCGTTGCTGACAGCCGCGAATAAACGCTGCGCACGGCGTAGTACTCGCGCAGCTTTTTCTCGTAGCCTTCCTTTTCCCATTTTGCTCTGGTAGCCAACTGGGCCACCATGTCCTCGTTTTTTCCGCGCAACGTAGTCAATTCGTCCAACTGTTCGCGTAGCGCAGCGCGCCGCGTCGCCAGCAACTTCTCCGACTCGCCTGCCAGTTGGCGAGCCTCGGCGGCGGTGCTGCGGGCAACAATATCCTGCTTGGCCGGTAAAAGACCTTCGGCCAGCGCATCCTCCAGTTGCGACAGACGGCTTTTCGCAAGCAGACCGGCATCATGGTTGATTTTGGCGACCAGGCCTTTTTGCGCCGAAACGGGGAAAATATTGACCGGCGGCACACCGAGAATACTGCCGCAAGATTCGACCTGATGCTGAATTTCGGCGTCGATTTCCTTGTCAGGACGCAGGCCGTCCCATAGTCCGTCGATTTTGTTCAGCACGACCAGCCGGCCGATGTTGCCGCTAACGTGATCACGCCAAACAATCAGGTCGGTCTGGGTAACGCCGGTATCGGCCGCGAGGATGAAAAGCACGACATGGGCGCTGGGCAGCAGCGAGAGCGTCAATTCCGGCTCCGCGCCGATGGCGTTCAGGCCCGGCGTATCCATCACCACCAGCCCCTGTTCGAGCAGGGGATGCGGGAAGTTGATCATGGCATGACGCCAGCGCGGAATTTCCACCTGACCGTCATCGCCGGCCACCAAACTGCCATCGGTACCATTACCGACGGCAAAGCCCAGCGACCGGGCGGTGGCGGCCGGTACCTGCTTCACCTCGCCGACGCGGCGCAGCGCCGCTGCGGCTTCTTCCGGGTTTTGCGGATCAAAAAGGAATGTCCGCCAGGCGTTGGGGATGACACGCAGGACGGTAATGCTGGTGCCTTCGGCGCGTGTTTCGATGGGTAGCAGGGCAATGCGGGGCGGCGTCTCCCTGTTCCACGCAAACTCGGTCGGGCACATGGTTGTCCGTCCGGCGGATGAGGGCACGATACGGCCGCCATGATCGGAGAAGAACAGGGCATTGATCAGTTCCGACTTGCCGCGTGAGAACTCGGCGACAAAAGCGACGACCAGCTTGTCTTCTTCGAGCCGCTCGCGGATGCGGCGCAACCGCTGTTCGCATTCACTGTCGAGCAGGTCGCACTCGACCAGCCAGTTCCGCAAGAGATCGACCAGGCGGCAAACATCGTTCCGCCAAGCATGGTAGGCATCGAAATGTCGGGCTAGCGTCATGGTGGCAGTCGGGTAATCCAGAGTTGGCGCGGGCAATGGAGGCAATAATACGTCGTCAAGTTGCCTTGGCGTGACATTTTGACCGTTGACCCGCATTTCTGGCAAGTGTCTCTGGCGATGGATGTTTTCCAGAGGCGAAACTGCTAACATCGCTTTTCTGCATATTCCATGGTCTCCGGCTTTGCCGGAATCATTAACTGCCGTGCCGTTCAATGTTGAAATGAAAAGTCGCCTGCTGCCCGCCTTGATTGCTGCCGCTTTGGCATCGCCGGCGCTGGCGCAGGAAGTCGACAGCATCGATCAGCCCCCGCCGGACAGCTTGACGGACAGCCTGCCCAGACAGGAACTGACGCCATCTGTCCTTTACGATTTTCTGCTTGCGGAAATAGCGGGCACACGCGGGCAGGCCGATCTGTCCCTGAAAACCCATATGGATTTGGCGCGAACGACGCGTGATCCCCGCATCGCCCGGCGGGCAGTGGAAATCGCCCTGTTCTCGCGCCACTACGATCAGGCGCTGGAAGCCGTCCGGCTGTGGCTGGAGGCGGAACCGGATGCGCCGCAAGCCCGCCAGATGCTGACCAGTCTGCTCGCCGTCACCGGCCGCGATGCCGAGCTGGAGGCCGATTTGGCGCCGCAACTGGCGGCGGCGGATAAGGGCATCGGCGCGCAACTCCTGCAACTGAGCCGTACTGTGGCGCGGCATCCTGACAAGAAGGCGGCGCAAAGTCTGGTGGATCGCCTGACCGAACCTTACCTCAGCCTTCCCGAAGCGCATTTTGTCCGCGCTCAGGCGGCATATGCGGCGGGCAATCCGCCGCGTGCCGCTGCCGAGTTGGATCAGGCGCTTGTTTTGCGTCCTGACTGGGAGCAGGCTGTTCTGGCGCGCGCCCAACTGGGCCAGAACCCGGATGAAATCGCCCGCTATCTTGGGCAGTTCGTCAGCGAAAATCCGAAGGCGAAAGAGGTCCGTCTGGCCTATGCCCGCAGTTTGGTGGCCGCCAAGCAGTATTCTGAGGCGCGCCAGCAGTTTCAGACCTTGCTGGCTGACAATTCGGAAAATGGCGACATCATCCATGCCGTAGCGGTGCTTTCCTTGCAACTGAACGATGCGGATGAGGCCGAAAAACAGTTCCGGCATCTGGCCGGCATGAAGCACCAGGAAAGCGAATCCGCCCGCCTCTATCTTGGGGAAATCGCCGAGAAAAGCAAGCGTTTCGATGAGGCCCTGCGCTGGTATGGCGAAATCAGCGGCGGTGACAAGTATTTGCAGGCGCGTTTGCATATGGCCCAGGTGCAGTACCGCCAGCAGAAGCTGGACGAGGCGCGAAGCACACTGCACGAAACGGCGGCCACTTCGCCGGATGAACGCGCCCGCCTGCTGATTGCGGAATCCCAGTTGTTGCGCGATGCCGCCCGTCTGGACGATGCCTATGCCGTGCTGGCCGATGGTCTGACGATTCACCCCGGCCAGCCGGATCTGCTCTACGAAGCGGCCATGATGGCCGAGAAGGTGGGCAAGCCCGATGCCGGCGAATTGCATTTGCGCAAGCTGATTGTGGTACGCCCGGATTACGCGCACGCCTCCAACGCGCTCGGCTATTCGCTGGCCGAGCGCAACATCCGCCTCGATGAAGCGAAACAGTTGATCGACAGGGCGCTCGAGCTGGCGCCTGACGATCCCTTCATTCTCGACAGCAAGGGCTGGGTGCTGTTCCGGCTCGGCGATGCCGAGGCGGCGCTTGAAGTGTTGAAGAAAGCATTTTCCTTGCGGGGTGATCCCGAAATCGCCGCCCATCTCGGCGAGGTGCTGTGGAGTCTGGACTGCAAGGATGAAGCCCGCCGGATCTGGAGCGCCGCCGCCAAAGCCAATCCTGATAACGAGACGCTGGCCGGCACCATAAGGAAGTTCATCCCCTGAAACGCATCGGCATTGCCCTATTGGCCCTGTGCTTGGCCGCCTGCGCCTCGCTATCCACCGATGGCAGCATCGTCCGCGCGCCGCGCAAGCTCAACCAGTTTGAACTGGCCGGACGCCTTGTCGCATGGGAAAGCCAGTCGCGGCATTACGTCAATCTCACTTGGCGGCATGACGGGCAGCGCGACGAAATCCTGCTGACGACGCCTCTGGGTCAAGGCCTTGCCGAACTCACGCGCGACGCGCGCGGCGCTCGGCTGCTGACAGCGGATCGCAAGGAAATCGCCGCCGATGACTGGGAAGGGCTGGCGCAGCGGATGCTGGGTATCCGCCTGCCTCTCGACGATCTGCCCGCGTGGTTGTCGGGCCAAGCGCCCGAACAGGCATCCGGCTGGCGGGTCGAATATCTCGAATATCAAAGCGATGCCGCCGATGCCCTGCCGACGCTGATTGAAGCGACGCGCGGCGATATCGGCTTGCGGCTCAAGGTCAGCGAATGGATCATGGCGCAATGAACCCAATGAATGATTGGCAGCGCGTCTGGCCCGCGCCCGCCAAAATCAACCTCTTTTTGCATGTCACCGGACGGCGGCCCGACGGCTATCACCTGTTGCAGACGGTATTCCGCTTTCTTGATTTCGGCGATGAGCTGCGCTTCGCGCCGCGCAGCGACGGCGACATCGTGCTGGCAACGCCTTTATCCGGCGTGCCGCCCGAATCCGACCTGACCGTGCGGGCAGCCCATGCGTTGCGGGCGCGGGCCGGAATCAGCGCTGGCGTCACCCTCTCGCTGACCAAGCGGTTGCCGATGGGCGGCGGCTTGGGTGGCGGCAGTTCCGATGCCGCCACCACGCTCATCGCCCTGAACCGCCTCTGGAACTGCGGCTTGACGACCGGCGAACTGCAAACGCTCGGCCTCGCGCTGGGCGCGGATGTTCCCGTTTTCCTGCATGGCCGCGCCTGCTTCGCCGAAGGCGTCGGCGAACGCTTCACCGATGTCACGCTACCGCCGGCCTGGTATCTGATCACGATCCCCGATGTGTCCGTACCGACCACCGAAATTTTCCGCGCCCCTAATCTGCGCCGCGACACGCCAGCCATCTCGCCCGCCGCATGGCGTTACGGTCAGGGCGGCAATGATCTGGAACCTGTCGCCTGCGCTCTGTACCCCGAAATCCGCCGCCATCTGGACTGGCTACGCACCCGCGCCCCCGCCCGTATGAGCGGCTCCGGCGCTTGCTGCTTCGCCGAGTTCGCCACAGAAGCGCAAGCCCAAGCGACCCTGGCTGTCCTCCCGCCCTCAATCCGCGGCTTCGTCGCCCGCGGACTGGATGTCCATCCGCTGT
>JAISPO010000117.1 GCA_031274855.1 Zoogloeaceae bacterium
TCCAGATCGGTCAATGGGCGGCGGGCATCCATAATCATCACCAGTCCGGCCAGTTCCTGCCTTCGGGTCAGATAGTGTTCCAGCAGGCCCTGCCAGTGCTTGCGGACTTTCTCCGGCACATCGGCATAGCCGTAGCCGGGCAAATCGACGAGCGCGGCCCCATTCCTGAGCCGAAACAAGTTGATCAACTGGGTGCGTCCGGGCGTCTTGGAGACGAAGGCCAGACGCGTATGGCCGGTCAGCGCATTGATGGCCGAAGACTTGCCCGCGTTCGAGCGCCCGGCAAAGGCGATTTCGGGGCCGGTGGCGGGCGGCAGGTCTTGAGGTCTTGCGACGGAAATTTCGAAAACCGCGTGGCGGAATAAGGACATGGCAGCAGCAGGGGATGGGCAGGATTTTGGGCTAGAATACCATGTTCATAAAATCCATCCTGCCTCTCAGGAGTTTCCAACATGAAGCGCATGCTGCTGTCCTCGCTGATGACTGCCTTGATGACCATCGCCGCCATCGCCAATGCCAACGAGCCCGCCAAGGCCCCCTATCAGGGAGATGCCGCCAAAGGCCAGGCTATCGCCACGGGTGTCTGCGGCGCCTGCCATATGCCGGATGGCAACAGCGTGGTTCCGGCCTACCCGAAGCTGGCCGGCCAACATGCCGATTACCTCTACAAGCAGATGAAGGATTTTCATCTGCCGTCCGACGGCAAGCAGCCCGCGCGCGCCAACGCGATTATGAACGGCATGATCGCCCCGTTTAACGACGAGCAAAAACGCGACTTCGCCGCTTGGTTCGCATCGCAGAAGCAACAGAAAGGCGAAGCGCCCAAGAGCAGCGACACGCTCGCGCTCGGTCAAAAACTCTTCCTCGCCGGTAACATGGAAAAGGGCGTCCCCGCCTGCGCCGGTTGCCACGGCCCGGCGGGCGCCGGTATTCCGGCTGAGTATCCGCGCATCGGCGGCCAGTTCGCCGACTACATCGAGGCGCAGTTGAAGGCGTTCCGCGACGAATCCCGCGCCAACGACTCGAACAAAATGATGCGCACCATCGCCCTCAAAATGACCGACGCCGAAATCAAGGCGGTTTCGGAATACATCTCAGGGCTGCATTAATCAGGGTTCAGGGCTGTCCTGCGCGGCAGCCCTGTTCACCTTGGCCGTGAGGTCGGCGCAAGCCTTCAATAGTTCATCAAAGGATGAGCTTCCCGGTGATACCGGCGAAGGCCAATTCCCGCAGTAGCTGTTTCTGATGGGTACGGAAAATCCGCTCCGGGCGTCCGGCGGATAGGTGGGGGGCATCTCAATGCCCACACACCCAGCAAATTGGCGGCCGCTTGCGCCAAGCGCCTCATTTCTCCTGTAACAGGTTGATCTGCCTCATCCGGTACCTCCTTTAGTACCGGGTGAAACCAAACGGCTTGCTTGCTCTCTACACGCTACAAACAGGCAGTTGCGTGGCCATGAAATATTCTCTAATATTGGAGCCATTTTGGCATTAAAATGGTTTTTTGCTTCCCTGTTTCGATAATATATTTCTTGATTTTTACTTGAGAAAATGGGCGTTAATCCCATGAATATAAAGAGTTTTACCCTGTCTCTAAAATTTAGGCGGATTTGGCTTTTGCTTGGCGTTGCCCTTCTCACCGGTTCGACCGCTTGCGGAGCGTTCAGTGTTGCGTCCAAACCATGAAGAGCAGACAAAAATACAATTACGAATATGAGGTAGATCTGGCATCCGCCTCCGCCCCCGCCCCCGCCAATGTGGTACGGCTTGTGGGTACAAGTAAACGTGTGCTGGAAGTCGGCTGTGGCCCTGGTTCCATTACAAAAATTCTTGCAACAGAAGGGCAGTGTACAGTCACCGGGATCGATCTGGATCCAGTCGCCATTGAGATGGCCACTCCCTTTTGCAAAAGGGTCTTGCAAGCAGACTTGAATGCAAAGGATTGACCTGCCATGCTTGATGACATGGAACGGTTTGATGTGGTGGTTGCTGCAGATGTACTGGAGCATCTTTATGATCCTCGGCAGATGCTGAAGCAAATGGCCTCTCTGCTCAACGAGGATGGCTATATTGTCATTTCCCTGCCACATATCGGTCATGCTGCGGTAATGGCATGCTTGATGAATAGTGACTTTGAGTATCATGACTGGGGGCTGCTGGATCGCACACATATCCGTTTCTTCGGTCTGAAAAATGTCGAAGAGCTGTTTGCGAAGGCCAACTTCAAAATAGTTGAGGTCAAGTATGTCACCAAACGACCGGAAGAAACGGAGTTCGCCGGTCAGTGGGCAAGGTTGCGGAGTTCAATACGCGCCACCTTGCAGTCAAGTCCCTATGCAAATCTTTATCAGATTGTGCTCAAGGCGGTTCCGGCAGAGCGAGCTGATACCGGGATGGAATTGGTTCCGGAACAAATCCCGCAACCAAGTACGCCTTCATTGAAGAGCAGGAACACGTCTAACTCCGGAAGCCAAGACTGTGATCAAGAAGGTCTTGCATGCCATCGGCATCCCTCATCTTCGAGCGCCCTGCGACTGATTGCGTTTTATCTCACCCAATTCCATCCGATTCCGGAAAATGATCGGTGGTGGGGGAAAGGTTTTACCGAGTGGGCGAACGTCACGAAGGCAATGCCTTTGTTCGACGGACATCTTCAACCGCACTTACCAACGGATTTCGGTTTCTATGATCTTCGTGTGCGGGAAACCCGCCGAGATCAGATCAAGGTTGCCAAAGAGTATGGCATTGATGGGTTTTGTTATCACTACTACTGGTTTTCCGGGAAGCGATTGCTGAACCAGCCACTGGATGACATGCTGGCTGATCCGGAAAGCGACATGCCATTCTGCTTGTGCTGGGCGAACGAGAATTGGACGCGTAGATGGGATGGTGCCGAGCATGAAGTGCTGATCGCTCAAAAATACCTGCCGGATGATGATCTCAACTTTATAAAGTCGCTCGTTCCTTTCTTCCAAGATGCGCGCTACATCTGCGTTGATGGCAAACCTTTTCTGATTGTTTACTGCCCTCAGCACTTGCCTGATGCCAAAAGAACGCTGAACACTTGGCGAGAGTATTGCCGTTCCATTGGAGTGGGCGAGCTTCATCTCTGCGCGGCATTGACGCACGATAATGAGAGTTACCTGCAGTATGGATTTGACAGTGGCGTGGAGTTTCCTCCGCACAATTTGAAAATAGCAAACAGTAATGACCGCATAAGGTTCCATGAGCCCTTCAGGGGACGGGTATTACAGTACGCGGTAATTGCTGAGTGGTATCTGCGCCGAATGTACCCAAATTCCCGCGTGTTCAAGACAATATTTCCATCATGGGACAATACCGCGCGCACAAAGGAGCGGGCACTCGTTGTGTTGAATGGCGTGCCAAAAAATTATGAATTTTGGCTGTCATCCACGCTTGACCTTGCAATGAAATCGAAAGGGGACGGAGACCAATTGGTCTTTATCAATGCCTGGAACGAATGGGCAGAGGGCTGTCACTTGGAGCCGGATCGCCGGTTTGGTCATGGCTTCCTGAATGCAACGCGGGATGCGAAGCGGGGCCTTAGAAAATACACAGAGTTTCCACACGTCTCTCTCCCCGATGCTGTGGGACATCGATTCTGGCGAGATGCGATGGCACTGCTTAAGCTTCACGGGTATGCGGCACTTTCAGATGCCAAGCGAATGATAATCCAGCGACCTTGGTTACATCGTACTCTGTTACCATTCGTTCGCGGTTTTCGCGCTATTCGGACGAGGGTTAGCAGCAGATTCTTTTCAACCGCTCTCAGAAAATAAAAGCGGCCTCTTTAATTTTTAACTGCGGGGCTGCACTAAGCAGGGGTCAGGTTTCAGTAAAGGCTGAAACCTGGATTGCGTTATTCCGATTCGGATTCCCGGCGCAGACGCGCTTTTTGGCGCGCTCGCGTGGCGCGTTTGTCGAGGCGTTGGTGGGGGCCGCCTTTTTTCATAATCGGGTTGATCGCCAGCGTATTGCGGCGGCTTAGTTTCAACTTTTTCTGCTTGGTCTTTTTCATCGCGCGAACCGGATGATGGCGCGGCCATCGGCGGTTGTTTTCGGCTCTGCTTTCCAAGCGTGGCCGTAGACGATTTCGAAACTCGCTTTGCGGTTCCAGTTTTTCAGAACGCGCCGCCAGTCGCGCCAGGGCATTTTGCCGAGCAGGCCGTCGCGTATGCCCAAATGCCGTTGATCGGCGAGCAGTTGGCGCGGACGGCGATACTCGAAGGCGATCATTTCCATATCCAGCACCGGATCGGAAAAGCCTGCCGCGACCAGCATGTCGCCAAGATCGTGCATGTCGGGAAAAGCGCGTAGTGAAGTCGCGCCCGCCGCCCGCAACTCTTTCAGGGTATCAGGGCCGAGCGCCGCGAAGCTGAGCAGGCCGCCGACGGCCAGCACGCGATGCAGTTCCTTGAACGCGGCCAGCGGATCGTCCAGCCAGTGCAGCATGAGGTTGGACCAGATGAGATCGAGACTGCCGCTCCGCAGCGGCAGCGCCCGCGCGTCGGCATTGACGAGCCGCGGGCTTTTGCCGCGCAAGCGTTGCCACAGCGACGCCCGCGCTCGTACCGCTTGCAGCATGGGCTGCGCGTAGTCGATGGCGATGGGCAGCGCCTTGGGATAGCGGCGTTGCAGTTCGCGGATGCCGTCGCCGGTGGCGCAGCCGATATCGGCGCAGCGTCCGGGCACAAGCCGGATGCAGTCCAGCCGCTCGGCCATGCGGCTGCCGACTTCACGCGCCAGCACCGCCGCTTCGTCGTAGCTGGCGGCAGCGGCGGCAAAGTCGCGGCGCATTACGCGGCCTTGAGACCCAAGCGGCTGAACAGCGCCTCGTCGCGCGCCGCTTCGGCGTTTTCGGTGGTCAACAGTTGGGTGCCGTAGAAAATCGAATTGGCGCCGGCGAGGAAGCACAGCGCCTGCAACTCGTCGCTCATTTGCATCCGGCCCGCCGAGAGGCGCACCCAGGAAGTTGGCATGGTGATACGCGCCGCGGCGATGGTGCGCACGAACTCGAAGGGATCGAGCGGCGGCGCGTTTTCCATCGGCGTGCCCGGGATGGCGACCAAATGGTTGATCGGCACCGATTCCGGCGCCGGATTCAAGTTGGCGAGCTGCGCGATCAGCGCGGCGCGAACGCGGCGCGTTTCGCCCATGCCGATGATGCCGCCGCAGCAAATTTTCATGCCCGCGGCGCGTACGCTCATCAGCGTGTTCATACGCGCAGCCTGACTGTGAGTGGTAATCACCTGACCGTAAAACTCGGCGCTGGTGTCGAGATTGTGGTTGTAGTAATCGAGACCGGCAGCGGCCAGCTTCTCGGCCTGTCCCGCGTCGAGCAGGCCCAGCGTCAGGCAGGCTTCCATGCCCAGATCTTTAACGACGCGCACCATCTCGATCACTTTGTCGAGATCGCCTTCCTTCGGGCCGCGCCAGGCCGCGCCCATGCAAAAGCGCGTCGCGCCCTTGTCTTTGGCCGCTTGCGCGGCGACTTTCACTTCATCGAGTTCCAGTAGCTTGCCGCGCTCGATGCCCGTCTGCTGATCGCGGCGGGCCGCCTGCGAGCAATAGCCGCAGTCTTCCGAGCAGCCGCCGGTTTTGATCGACAGCAGCGCCGAACGCTGGACGGTATTCGCGTCGAAGCGCTGCCTATGCACTTCCTGCGCGCGAAAAATCAAATCGTTAAAAGGCAGTTCAAACAACGCCTCGGTGGCGTCGGCAGTCCAATGCGGGGAGGTCATTACGAAAATCCCGAAGAATTACAGGGTGACCGATGATCCGCGAAGGCAAGCCAAAAGTCAATTTTGGGCAGTGGCGCTAAAATCGGCCCGATCAAGCCATTACTTTGGATATCGCCTTGAACACAAGATTCTGCATGGTCCGCCACGGTGAGACGGACTGGAATATCGAAAAACGCATACAGGGCCATATCGACATTTCCCTGAACGCCACCGGACTGGCCCAAGCCGATGCCGCCGCCCGCCGCTTGGCGGGGCAGGCGTTTGATGCCGCTTACAGCAGCGATCTCGACCGCGCCTGGCAGACGGCGCGGGTGATCGGCCAGCGTCTGGATCTGGATGTGCGCCGGACGCCGGATTTGCGCGAGCGGCATTACGGCATTCTGCAAGGGCTGACGGCGGAGGAAATCGCGACGAAATATCCAGAGGCCTACCGGCACTATCTGGTTCGCAACCCGCAATGCTGCTTTGAGACCGGCGAGAGTCTGGAGGATTTTTCCGCGCGCATCATCGCCGCCATTGAATCGCTGGCTGCGAAACACCCCGGTCAAAACCTGCTGCTGATTTTCCATGGCGGGGTGCTGGATGTCTGTTACCGGCGGGCCACGGGCCGCGATCTCGCGTCGCCCAGAGACTTTCCGATTCCCAATGCCGCGTTCAACTGGCTGGAAGTGGGGCCAACGGGCTGGCAGCTTGTTTCCTGGGCGGATCACCGCCATCTGACGCAGTCGCTGGAAGAATCGCCCGAATGATAAAATCTCTTCTTTTTCTCTTGCCATGAAAGCCGCCGTCATGTTCAGCAAGCAAAATTCCCTCGCCAAAACCGATCCCGAACTCTGGACTGCCATCAAGGCTGAAGACCGCCGCCAGGAAGATCATATTGAGCTGATCGCTTCGGAGAACTATGTCTCCTGGGCAGTCATGGAAGCCCAAGGTTCGCAACTGACCAACAAGTACGCTGAGGGCTACCCCGGCAAGCGTTACTACGGCGGATGCGAGCATGTGGATGTCGTCGAACAACTGGCGATTGATCGCGCCAAAAAACTGTTCGGCGCCGAGTGCGCCAACGTCCAGCCGAATTCCGGTTCGCAGGCCAATCAAGCGGTTTTTCTCGCCTTCCTGAAACCCGGCGATACGGTGCTGGGCATGAACCTCGCCATGGGCGGCCACTTGACGCACGGCTCGCCGGTCAACATGTCGGGCAAGTGGTTCAACGTCGTGCCCTACGGCCTCGACGCCGATGAGGACATCGACTACGCGGTGCTCGACAAGCTGGCGCAGGAGCACAGGCCCAAGCTGATTATCGCTGGCGCTTCCGCCTTCGCGCTCAAAATCGACTTCGAGCGTTTCGCCAAAATCGCCAAATCGGTCGGCGCCATTTTCATGGTCGACATGGCCCACTACGCCGGACTGGTGGCCGCGGGCTTCTATCCGAATCCGGTGCCTCATGCCGATGTCGTCACTTCGACGACGCACAAGACCCTGCGCGGCCCGCGTGGCGGCCTGATCTTGATGAAAGCCGAGCATGAGAAAGTCATCAACTCGGCGATTTTCCCCGGCTTGCAAGGCGGCCCGCTGGAGCACGTCATCGCCGCCAAAGCCGTCGCCTTCAAAGAGGCGATGACCAAGGAGTTCAAGGACTATCAGGCGCAGGTGGTCGCCAATGCGCAGGTGATGGTCAAGGTGCTGAAAAGCCGTGGCCTGCGCATCGTGTCGGGGCATACCGAATCGCATCTCTTTCTGGTCGATCTGCAATCCAAGAACATCACCGGCAAGGATGCCGAAGCGGCGCTCGGCAAGGCGCATATCACGGTCAACAAAAACTCGATTCCGAACGATCCGCAAAAACCTTTCGTCACTTCCGGCATTCGCATCGGCGTACCGGCCATGACGACGCGGGGCTTTACCGAGATCGAGGCGGAACAGGTCGCCAACCTGATTGCCGACGTGCTCGACGCGCCCGCCGACGAAGCGGCGCTGACGCGAGTGCGCGGCGAAGTGGCGGCGCTGTGCAAGAAGTTTCCGGTCTACGCGGCCTGACATCGCGCCATGAAGTGCCCCTACTGCGCTGACCCGAACACGCAGGTTGTGGACACCCGTGAGAACGAGGAAGGCGACACCGTTCGCCGCCGCCGCCGCTGCCTCGCCTGCGACAAACGCTTCACCACCTATGAGCGGGTCGAATTGCAGTTGCCGCTGGTGGTCAAGAAAAACGGCAGCCGCGTCGAATACGACCGCGACAAAATCATGGCCAGCATGGCGCTGGCCCTGCGCAAGCGCCCCGTCACCACTGAAAGCGTCGATGCCGCCATCGACCGCATTGAAGAACGGCTGGTGACGCTGGGCGAGCGCGAAATTGCCTCCGACCGGATCGGCGAACTGGTCATGCGCGAATTGAAGAAACTCGACAAAATCGCCTACATCCGCTTCGCTTCGGTCTATCGCAACTTTGAAGACCTCGATGAGTTTTCCGACGCCATCCGCGAAGTGAAAAAACCGCGCGTCAAGCGGCCTCGTCCCGCATGAGCTTTACCGAAACCGACCGGCAGCACATGAGCCGCGCGTTGCAGTTGGCCGCGCGGGGGCTCAACACCACGACCCCGAACCCAAGGGTCGGCTGCGTGCTGGTCAAGGCAGATGCCGTTGTCGGCGAAGGCTGGCACGAATGGGCCGGCGAAGCCCACGCCGAAGTGCACGCCCTGCGCGATGCCGGCGCGGCAGCGCGTGGCGCCACCGCCTACATCACGCTGGAACCCTGCGTTCATCATGGCCGGACGCCTCCCTGCGCCGACGCGCTGATTGAAGCGGGCGTCACCCGCGTCATCGCGGCCATGCGCGACCCGAACCCGCTGGTCGCCGGTCAAGGCTTCATCCGCTTGCAGCAGGCGGGGATCACAGTCGAAACCGGCCTGCTGGACGCAGAAGCCGAAGCCCTCAATATCGGTTTCGTCTCGCGCATGACGCGGGGCCGCCCCTGGCTGCGCCTGAAAATTGCCGCCAGTCTCGACGGCAAAACGGCGCTGCTCAATGGCCGTTCGCAATGGATCACCGGCGCGGAAGCGCGCCGCCACGCCCACGGCTGGCGAGCGCGTTCCTGCGCCATCATGACCGGCAGCGGAACAATCATCGCCGATGACCCCAGCCTCACCGTCCGCGAAGTCCCCTGCATGCGCCAGCCTCTGCGGATCGTGATAGACAGCCGCCTGCAAACGCCGCCCAACGCAAAAATATTGACCGGCACCGGCGCATTGATCTTCACCGCCCAAACCGGCAGCCTGCCCAATGCCGAAATCATCGCCCTGCCCGATGCCACCGGCAAAGTCGACCTGGCTGGCGCAATGGCCGAACTCGGACGGCGCGGCATCAACGAGCTGCTGGTTGAAGGCGGCACGCGCCTGAACGGCGCCTTGCTACGCGCCGGTCTGGTGGACGAACTGCTGATTTACCAAGCGCCGCTGCTCATCGGCGATCAAGCTCAGGGCATGTTTGATCTGCCCGAAACATTAAGCCTCACCGAAGCCCGCCAACTCGACATCATCGAGCGATGCCAGCTCGGTCGGGACACCTTCCTGCGCGCGCGGCTTTGCTCATAGCTCACCCCAAGTCGGTGTGAGAAAAATCTTTCCCTTTGTAGAGCAAAGGAATTTCCAGCGCCTTGGCGCAGGCATAGGAGAAACAATCCGCGAGATTGAGCTGCGCGGGATGGCCTCTGCCTTTGCCGTAATCGGCAAAGGCTTTTACGGCGAGGCTGGCCGTTTTTGCGTCCAAAGGAACGAGCGTAATCCCGGCTTCCTCCATGAATGCCTGAAGCCGTTTCTCCACCTCGACCGGATCAATCGCCAGCTTTGTGGCAAGCCTCATGGCAGCTTCGAGAATGACCAAGGCCGATGTGCAGCATTGGGCGGCCTCAATCCTGTTTGCCAATTCGGTGGCATCCGGCTCTTTTGACAGGATGGCAACGATGACCGAGGTGTCGATGAACATCAGAGGTGCCCCCACATGGCATCAATTTCGTTTTTCTTCATGTCCCGGCCATTTGGCCCGGCGATGACGGCAAGCTCATCGGCGATGGCATCCAGACGCTCGGCAAGGGGCTGCTGCGCGGCAACGCGACGGTATTCGGTTTCCAGCGCCTGAACGACAACCTCAGTCATGGAAGCGTGGCATTGCAGAGCGATCTTGCGGGCTAACTCGCGTGCTCGCGGATCTCGTATTTGCAGGTGCATGAGCGTACTCCGGCGTTAAAGGTAATGTCATGATGCTCAATACATCATGGCATATTTATCATTACGGTGCAAGTTTTCCACGAGCGGGAAAAATCAGCCGCGACGGTCTACTTGACCGCCTCGGCCTTGGCTCTTGAGCCAAGCCAGCACGTCTACAGCAGAAGGGGTCAGCGCGGAACCGTATGGATGCCGCCGTAGGCAAGCGTGATCTCACGCAGGAAAAGTAGCAGGCTGGAAACCAGAGCCAGCATGGCAACGATGAACAGCACGGCGATCAGGATGGACACCTTGATACCAGTTACCGAACCGGCAAACATCAGCGCGATAACAATGCAGATCAGCAGGGCGCTGCTGGTGCAAGCGCCAATCGCCCAATGTACCAGGCGGGCGCGCCGTGCCAGCCGGTCCATCTCGGTCCGCACGGAAGCGCGGGCGATTTCCGGCAGATCATCCGGCAGGCGTTCCAGCACGCGGAATCTGTCGGTAACACGGCCAAGCCTGTTGATGAGCACCCCCAGCATGGCGCCGATCCCCATAAGCAGGAACACCGGCGCTACGGCCAACTGGATGACGTGAGCAACTTCTGTAATATCGGTCAGACTCTGCAAGTACTATCTCTCCAAAAAAATCAGCCGCGACGGTCTGCCGAGCAGACGCTACAGCCCGGGTCGCGCGGCACCGCGATTTGCCGCCATGTCATTGCCAGACCATCGAGCAGCAGCAGACGGCCGGCCAGCGATTCGCCGCAGCCAACGATCAGCTTGACCGCCTCGGCCGCCTGCGTCGCGCCGATGATGCCGGTCAGCGGCGCGAATACGCCCATGACAGCGCAGCGCATTTCCTCAACCTCCGCGCTTTCTGGAAACAGGCAGTGGTAACAGGGGGCATCGTCGCGGCGGCTGTCGAACACCGCCACCTGACCATCGAAACGAATCGCCGCGCCCGAAACCAGCGGCTTGCGCTGCTTGACGCAGGCGCGATTAATCGCATGGCGGGTAGTGAAATTGTCCGAACAATCGAGTACAACATCGGCGGCAGCCACTTCCTCCTCAAGACGCGTACCGACCAGCCGCTCTACCCGCGGGATCACTCGGCATTCGGGATTAACGCGGGCTAGCGTATTCTGCCCCGACACCGCCTTGGCAAGCCCCACCGAATCCGTAGCGTGCAAAATCTGCCGTTGCAGATTGCTCAAATCCACCGTATCGCCGTCGGCCAGCACAAGGGAACCGACGCCCGCAGAAGCCAGATAGTAAGCCGCCGGTGACCCCAACCCGCCCGCTCCAACCACCAGCGCACGCGCCGCCAGCAGGCGTTCCTGCCCCTCAACGCCGACTTGCGGCAACAGGATATGGCGGCTGTAACGGAGAAGCTGCTGATCGTTCATGTCGGGTGGCGCGTGGTGAAGCGACGAAAACAAGCATTTTATCGTCCTTCACGCTCATCACGGGGAAGGCGCTTAAAACAACACCGCCGGCATAAGCCGGCGGTGTTTTGCTTCCCTTGCTTTAAACCTCACCAGGCAAACGTCACCCCTGCCCGCGCGCCGTAGCCGCCTTGCGACAAACCGCCGCCGATGGCCAGATTGCCCACCGCGCGGTCGCTCAACCGGAATTGCGCGCCGATGGCGACGGCGTTCTCGCTGCGGAAATTACCCACGTTGGCCGAGATCGCGAACTGCTTATCCTGCGGCAGCAACACGCCCCCCATGGCAATGGCAATCGCCGTGCCTTCAAAGGACTGCCGCATCTGTTTCTGCAAATCACCGATAGCCTGATAAGCCCCATAAAGCTGGCTGCCGTTCACCGCGTCAGTGGACGTGGCGCTCACAAGACCGGAAGCCACGTTCTGCACGCGCCGTTCCGCCCCCACGTCGCCCACGCTCACCACCCCCACCGGCGCGCCACCGGCATAAGCGTAAGTTACGCCATTGATTGTCGCGCCGTTATAGATCG